>NZ_RZPH01001260.1:0-1493 GCF_004022825.1 Mesorhizobium sp. M7A.F.Ca.CA.004.04.2.1 | reverse complement strand
GCCGCCACCAGCCATCCGCGCGGCCGGTCGTTTCGCGCCTTCGCCGACCAGACCCGCAGCGATCGCCGGGCCTTGGCCGCTTGCATCGCCAAATCGCGCGAATTGCTGAGCGAGCAGGATATCGCCCGCATCGCCCAGCCGACGCTGGTCGCCGTCGGAACCACCGACGACATTGGCGGCTCGCCCGATGAGCTTGCAGCGTTGATGCCGAACGCCAGCGCCTTTCACATCGAGGGCCGGGACCATATGCTGGCCGTCGGGGACAAGACCTTCAAGCAGCGCGTGCTGGAGTTCTATGCCGAGAATCCGCTTTGAGCGGACGGCGACGCGTCAGGCGGCTTTGACGCTTGCGCTCAGTCTGGCGCTCTCGCTGCTTGAACCGACTTCGCCATCACGCACAGCAGCTCGAACATCATCGTCGCGCCGGCGAGCGCCGTCATTCCACCCAGGTCGAAAGGCGGCGCCACCTCCACGACGTCGGCGCCTACAATGTTCAATCCATCGAGCAAGCGGACCATTTCCTGGGCCTCGCGGGTGGTGAAGCCGCCAAGTTCAGGCGTTCCGGTCCCAGGCGCCATCGATGGGTCGATGCAGTCTATGTCGAAGGTGACATAAACAGGATTGTTTCCGACGATGCCGCGCGCCTCTTCCACGACGCTGGCCGCGCCTCGCCTGACGAACTCCTCCATGTAGATGATACGGATGCCCTGGGCGACCGCCCAGTCATGTTCGCCGGGTTCATAGATCGAGCCGCGGATGCCGATCTGGACGACGCGCTTGGGATCGAGCAGCCCCTCTTCGATGGCGCGGCGGAACGGCGTGCCATGTGTATAGGGATTGTCGCCGAAATAGCGGTCATTGGTGTCCGAATGCGCGTCGAAATGGATCATGCCGACGGGCGCCTTGCGGGCCACGGCGCGCAGCACCGGCAACGTCGTCAGATGATCGCCGCCCGCTGCAAGCGGAATGGCGCCCACTGCCACGATCGCCGCGATGCCGTCCTCGATGCGCTTCAGCCCGTCCAGCAGGTTGATCGGATTGACCGAGAGATCGCCGACATCGGCGACGTTGGCGATGCTGAACGGCTCGGTCCCCGAGACGTGATGGGCGCGCCGCATCAGGCTCGACTGGTTGCGGATCTCGCGCGGGCCGTGCCGTGCGCCGGCGCGATTGGTGGTGCCACCATCCCACGGTATGCCGACGAGCGCGATGTCGAGCCCCTCCGCGCTTGCCACGGCCGGCAGTCTCATGAAGGTCGAAAGTCCGGCGAAGCGAGGCACGGCGGAGGCGTCGATCGGCTGGAAGAAATTGCTGCTCATGGTGTCGGCACCTCAGAAGAATTCGCGTTTGACGATTTCCGCAATGCGGGTCTCGCAGTCGTCGAGCAACCATCGGCCCTTTTCCGCCGATGAGCCCTCGGTCAGCGACAGCACGCCGGATGGCGGCACTTCCTCGGCTGGCTTGGGATAGCGATCATATGGCCTGAACTGCGC
>NZ_RZPH01001259.1:0-1497 GCF_004022825.1 Mesorhizobium sp. M7A.F.Ca.CA.004.04.2.1 | reverse complement strand
CGAAAAGCTGCTGATGGAAGCCGGGCTTTCGGACGGTGCCCGCTTTGCGGCGCGCTGCAACAGTCAGTTGTACACCAATGCTGGATTGACGATCGACTGCGCCGACATTGCCACCAACATCGCGGTGTTCGGCAACGCGACCGGGACAGCACCCGCGCGCATCGCCGGCTGGCAGAAGGCGAATGTGACGATGACCATCGCCGCCTCAGGCTCTTGTCACGATGCCGTGGTCGCCGGCGTCACTCAATATCGGTCCACCACCGCACAGGTTTGCATCGTCAGGGCGGCGGGCACCTTCGGTTACAGCGGGGTCGGCATACTGTATTTGCTCGGTATCGGGCCGATCACCCTCAATGGCTTTCACGAGGAGCGGTTGATCCGGTTCTGATCATGATCAAGCGTTTCGCAAAATCAGAGGACGGCACGGCGACAGTGGAAATGGCCATTGTCTCGACCCTGCTGTTTGCCCTTGTCTTCGGCTTCGTCGATTTCGGCTATGCATTATATCAGTGGAACTCGGCCACCAAGGCCGTCCAGGCCGGTGCACGGCTAGCCTCAATCTCGGATCCGGTCGCGCCGCAGATTTCCACGGCTGGCCCGACTACGACACCGGGATCTCCCGTTGTCGCGAATTCTTTTGCCTATGTTTGCAATGGCGCAACCTCGACCTGCAGTTGCACAGGTGCCCATTGTGTTGCCGGCGTGTGGTCAGCAACAAATTTCAGCAGAATTTTTGCAGGTGACGACGGAATATGTGGCCCGGTGGCCGGCAGTCGTCCTGGCATGTGCGACTTCGACCCCTTGCTGCTGCCAGCCAATGTCGTCATCCGCTATTCGGCTACGGGACTTGGCTATCAGACGCGAGCCGCAGGAAACGTTCCTACTATTTCAGTCAGCCTCCAAAATGTGAACTTCCAGTTCTTCTTTTTGAGTTTTGCAAACATCACCATGCCCTCCATGCTGAGCACGGTCACGGGCGAAGATCTGAAGAGCACCGCGTCATGAATGCCATCAACACCAAGGTTACGCCGACCAAGCGCAAGCAGGTGGCGCTGTTTTCGTCGGACCCGAATTTCAAGCGCGATGTGGCGACGCGGCTCGATGCGCTGGCGATCTATGACGTCAGGGTTTCCGAGACGAGCGACTTCCTCAAGGGACCGCCGGCCGATACGCGCCCGGGCATCGTCATCCTCGATCTCGGCAATGGCGAGCTGCTCGGCAGGCCCGGCATCGTCGAGGCGCGCGCGCTGTGGGCCAGCGTGCCGCTGATCGCGGTTTCCGACGAGCTGAGCTCGGAGCAGACGCGCGTGCTGGTGCGCATGAACGCCTCGGACTGGCTGCACAAGCCGCTCGACGGCAAGGAGCTGCTCAATGCCGTGACCTTCCACGACACCGGCAACCAGGGAACGAAGAGCCGGATCATCACCTTCATCGGCGCCAGCGGCGGCGCCGGCGCCACGACGCTGGCGCTGTCGGCGGCCGAATTCCTGGCGTCGA
>NZ_RZPH01001258.1:0-1503 GCF_004022825.1 Mesorhizobium sp. M7A.F.Ca.CA.004.04.2.1 | reverse complement strand
GGGCCTGTGCTTCTCGAAGAAGCCGGCATCGAAGGTGGCCTTCATCGCCTCGAATTCGGCCCGCGTCCTGGCCTGGTCGTAGTTGATGCCTTTGCGGCGGATCGCATTGCCTTCGGCGAAATAGTCGAAGGCCCGGCCATAATCCCTGAGATCGTCATTCGCCTTGCCGAGTCCGAAGGACAGCTGCATGCGTGCCAGGCTGTCCTGCGGCGCTTTGGCATGCTGGGCTTCCATGCCCCCAAGCTCGCTGTCGCGATCCTTCTGGCGCTTGACCTGCGTCAGCATCAGCCAAGCTGTGGCCATGGCGGGGTTGATCGCCAACGCCTGCCGGAACAGGTCGACCGCCTCGTCGAGCTTGCCCTTTTCCATCAGCCCGACGCC
Organism: Mesorhizobium sp. M7A.F.Ca.CA.004.04.2.1; assembly: GCF_004022825.1. NCBI lineage: Bacteria > Pseudomonadati > Pseudomonadota > Alphaproteobacteria > Hyphomicrobiales > Phyllobacteriaceae > Mesorhizobium > Mesorhizobium sp. M7A.F.Ca.CA.004.04.2.1. The sequence continues at coordinate 1,122 of NZ_RZPH01001258.1, read as the reverse complement.
GAGCCCGTGCAGCAGGTCGGCATCCTTGGGGCGTATCGCCAGCGCTTCGCGGAAGACGGCGAGCGCCTCATCCAGCCGCCCGGCTTCCTGCAGGGTTTCGGCAAGCCCGATGCGGGCGCGCACGTGAAATGGGTTGCGTGCAACCGTGCCGCGATAAATCTCTTCGGCCTCTTCGAACTGGCCGACCTGCTTCAGCGATGAGCCGAGATTGTCGCGCGCCGCGAGCTGGTCCGGCCGCAGATCCACCGCACCGCGGAAGAAATCGATGGCCGCAGCAGGGCGGCCGAGGTCGCGCATCACCGTACCGAAATTGTTGAGGAAATCGGGATTCGTCGGCTGCAGGCTCACCGACCGTTCGATGAGATCCAGCCCTTCTTCGCTGCGCCCGGTCTGGTGCAGCAGCAGTCCCAGGAAATGCGCCGCGGCCGCATGCTTGGGCTGACGCGCCAGCACCTGCCGGTAGATCGTCTCAGCCTCTTGCCGGCGCCCCGCCTGATGCAGTTGCAACGCCTGCTGCACATACTGGTCGAGGCCCAGCGGCGGCTGTCCGCCTGCGCCAGACCTGGCTCCCGCACCCGCCGCTCGTCTTTGATCTCTGTTGATGGGAAACCTGCCGTGTTTTATCCGCCTGTGGCGATCTAGGCCATTGGCGCGCCAGGTTCAAGGCTTCGCTTGCTGTCTCGTCCTTTCGTCGGTGCGGAAAGATCAAATCAGGCGATTGGTCTCGGCAACCTGCCTGGCACGCCGAACCGTTCCATCGGTGTCGGCGATCCTTCGCTTTGCCGCCTCGTCACTTCTGACAGTCAGCCGCGGCGACAGGACAACCATCGGCTTTGCCATTACCGGCTTTGCGACCGGCGTGATCGTTACGGGGGTGCCTGTTGGCGTCTTTACGGACATCTCGAGGTCTCCTTCTTCAACTCACAAGAAAAATGAAATACCGGGAGAATTATTCCCGCTAAGCTTCAAACAGTTTTTGAATTGTATGAATTTGTATCATCATTTTTCTGATAGTTACAGCGCGCAATTTTTTGAATGAAGCACAATTTTATTTTAAAACGCCTTGATTAAATTACAACAAAGGCCTATCTGTACAGGATCGCTTTGGGCCAGAATTGGCAT
>NZ_RZPH01001257.1:0-1505 GCF_004022825.1 Mesorhizobium sp. M7A.F.Ca.CA.004.04.2.1 | reverse complement strand
ATACAACAGAGCCGTTCTTTCCGCTCGCTTCGCCGAGGCAGCACTTCCTCATCTGAAGGCGGTCGACATGCGGCGCGCGCCGCCGGCGCGTGGCGGCTTCCTGTCGCCGGTGCTGCTCGACCAGATGCGCCAGACGCTGGAGAGGAAGGAGCAGTCGCTATTGTTCCTCAACCGGCGCGGCTATGCGCCGCTGACGCTGTGCCGGGTCTGCGGCCACCGCTTCGGCTGCCCGGTCTGCTCGGCCTGGCTGGTCGAGCACCGTTTTCGCGGCCAGTTGGTCTGCCATCATTGCGGGCACAATGAGCGCCGCCCCGAAGCCTGCCCGGAATGCGGCACGCTCGATCATCTGGTCGCCTGCGGGCCGGGCGTCGAGCGGATCGCCGAGGAGGTCGTTACGCATTTTCCCGACGCGCGCACCATCGTCTTGTCGTCCGACCTGATGGGCGGCGTGCGGCGGCTGCGGCTGGAGCTGGAGGCGATCGCCGATGGCGAGGCCGACATCGTCATCGGCACGCAGCTCGTCGCCAAGGGCCACAACTTTCCCAACATGACCCTGGTTGGCGTTGTCGATGCCGACCTCGGCCTTGCCAATGGCGATCCGCGCGCCGCCGAGCGGACGTTCCAGCTGCTCAGCCAGGTCACCGGCCGCGCCGGCCGCACCGGCAAGAAGAGCCTTGGCCTGCTGCAGACTTTTCAGCCCGAGCATCCGGTGATGCGGGCAATCGTCTCCGGCGACGCCGAGGCGTTTTACGAACGTGAGATCGCCGAGCGCGAACGGGCCGCACTGCCGCCCTTCGGTCGGCTCGCCGGCGTCATCGTCAGTGCGGTGACGCGGGCGGAAGCCGAGGGCCATGCACGCGGCCTGCGCCGCGCCGCGCCCGAGGCGTCAGATCTGTTCGTGCTGGGTCCAGCCGAGGCGCCGTTGTCCCTGCTCGGCGGCCGCCACCGCTTCCGTCTGCTGATCCAGGGCGAACGGCGCGCCGACATGCAAGGTTTTATTCGCGCGATGCTTGCCAATGGGCCGAAGCAGCGCGGCTCGGTCAGGGTGCAGGTGGATATCGATCCGCAGAGTTTTTTGTAGTTGCCGGGCGCTTGGTAGGTGGATTCAAATAGGTACGTCGGGCGGCTCAAAACTCGGCATCTCGTGACGGCGATTCGTTTCGCTCAAATTCGATGCCGCCGGGATACCGAGTAACCAATCAGCCAAATTTCTCCGACTGTCTTGCGGATAGAGCTTTCGCCCTTCATCGTCCGGGACGATCATGGCAGCCGGCCTGCCGTTTTCTGTGATGATGGTTGGCTCGCCATTTCCCGCGGCCTCCACAATTGCCGAGAGTGTCGCCTTGGCCTGCTGAAGCTGAACGGTTTTCACTGCGACCTCCTTGTGGTCTCATGTGTTTATAGTATCGAGGATCGCCTAGGAAAAGGAACAGCTCGCGCAATGAAAACCCTTGGCCTTCTGGGCGGCATGAGCTGGGAATCGACGGCCATCTACTATCGGCTGC
>NZ_RZPH01001256.1:0-1506 GCF_004022825.1 Mesorhizobium sp. M7A.F.Ca.CA.004.04.2.1 | reverse complement strand
CTCCCCCCTTGAGGGGGAGATGTCCGGCAGGACAGAGGGGGGCGCCTCGCGCCGACAGGCTGGAGGGACAGCGCCCCCCTCTGTCGCCTCCGGCGACATCTCCCCCTCTAGGGGGGAGATTGGGCGCTCTTCGGCCGAAACCCGCGCCACCGTAAACATCTGCTGCGTCGGCGACGACGATCAGTCGATCTATGGCTGGCGCGGTGCCGAGATCGACAACATCCTGCGCTTCGACAAGGATTTTCCCGGCGCCACCATCATCCGGCTGGAGCGCAACTACCGCTCGACCGCGCACATCCTTGGCGCGGCCTCCCACCTCATCGCCCACAATGAGGGCCGCTTCGGCAAGACGCTGTTCACCGACCGGAACGATCCGGAGGACGGCAAGGTGCATGTCCACGCCGCCTGGGATTCCGAGGAAGAAGCGCGCGCCGTCGGCGATACCATCGAGACCTACCAGCGGCAAAAGCACAATCTCAACGACATGGCGATCCTGGTCCGCGCGTCCTTCCAGATGCGCGAATTCGAGGACCGTTTCGTCACACTCGGCCTCAACTACCGCGTCATCGGCGGCCCGCGCTTCTACGAGCGCATGGAAATCCGCGATGCGCTGGCCTTCTTCCGTGTCGTCGCCCAAGGCGCCGACGACCTCGCCTTCGAGCGCATCGTCAATGTGCCGAAGCGCGGCCTTGGCGAAGCCACCATCCGCCAGATCCACGACACCGCGCGTGCGCTGCGCATCCCGATGCTGGAGGCCGCCGCCAAGCTGGCCGAAAGCGACGAGTTGAAGCCGAAGCCGCGCGCTGCCTTGCGCGAGGTGTCGGCCAATTTCGAGCGCTGGCAAAAGGCGCTGGAAACCACGCCGCACACCGAGCTCGCCGAGACCATCTTGGAAGAGAGCGGCTACACCGACATGTGGAAAAACGACCGCTCGGTCGAAGCCCCCGGCCGGCTGGAGAATTTGAAAGAGCTGATCCGTTCGATGGAGGAGTACGAATCGCTGCGCTCCTTCCTTGAGCATGTCGCACTCGTCATGGACGCCGAGCAGAATGCCGGGCTCGACGCCGTCTCGATCATGACGCTGCATTCGGCCAAGGGCCTCGAATTCGAGACCGTCTTCCTGCCCGGCTGGGAGGAAGGCCTGTTCCCGCACCAGCGTGCGCTGGATGAAGGCGGCCGCTCCGGGCTGGAGGAAGAGCGCCGCCTTGCCTATGTCGGCCTGACTCGTGCCAAGAAGAACCTGCATCTTTGGTTCGTCTCCAACCGCCGCATCCACGGCCTGTGGCAGTCGACCATCCCGTCACGCTTCCTCGACGAACTGCCGGAAGCCCATGTCGAAGTCGCCGAAAGCGGTAACTCCTATGGCGGCTACGGCAATTCCTATGGCGGCGGTTCTTTTGCCTCCGGTCGCGGCGGCCAGGGCGCGGGACGGCAAAACCCCTATGGCGCCTCGCGCTTCGACAATGTCGGCGCCGATACCGAAAAATCCGGCGCCTTCTCCAACAC
>NZ_RZPH01001255.1:0-1507 GCF_004022825.1 Mesorhizobium sp. M7A.F.Ca.CA.004.04.2.1 | reverse complement strand
TGCTGGAGCAGATCGATCCGGACCGCCCCTCGCCCGGCATAGTCATCCCCTTCCACTCGCCCTCCCCCGACGAAGCCGACCGCCAGGGCGCGGAATTCACTGGATCGACGGTGACCACGCAGATGTTCTGGGATTCCGATCTCGGCAAGACGATCGAGACCGCGGCCTATTCGCTTTACCGGCGCAAGAACCCCGAACTGGAGAAGAAGATCGATGCCGTCATCGACATGTATGGCAAGCTGCAGCAGGAGGACGGCTATCTCTCGAGCTGGTATCAGCGCATCCAGCCCGGCAAGCGCTGGACCAATCTGCGCGACTGCCACGAGCTCTATTGCGCCGGCCACCTGATCGAGGGCGCGGTCGCCTATTACCAGGCGACGGGAAAACGCAAGCTGCTCGACATCATGTGCCGCTATGCCGACCATATCGCGTCGGTGCTCGGCCCCGAGCCCGGCAAGAAGAAGGGCTATTGCGGACATGAGGAGATCGAGCTGGCGCTGGTCAAGCTGGCGCGGGTGACAGGCGAGCGGAAATACATGGAGCTGGCCAAATACTTCATCGACCAGCGCGGGCAGCAGCCGCATTATTTCGACGAGGAGGCCCGCGCCCGCGGCGCCGACCCGAAGGCCTATCATTTCAAGACCTATGAATACAGCCAGTCGCACATCCCGGTGCGCGAGCAGGACAAGGTCGTCGGCCACGCGGTCAGGGCGATGTACCTCTATTCCGGCATGGCCGACATCGCCACCGAATATGGCGACGACACGCTGCGGTCGGCGCTCGACCTTCTGTGGGACGATCTCACCACCAAGAGCCTCTATATCACCGGCGGGCTCGGGCCATCGGCGCACAATGAGGGGTTCACCAGCGACTATGACCTGCCCAACGAGAGCGCCTATGCCGAGACCTGTGCAGCGGTGGGCCTGGTGTTCTGGGCCAGCCGCATGCTCGGCATGGGGCCGAATGCGCGCTACGCCGACATGATGGAACGCGCCCTCTACAACGGTTCGATCTCGGGCCTGTCGCTCGACGGCTCGCTGTTTTTCTACGAGAATCCATTGGAAAGCCGGGGCAAGCACAACAGGTGGAAATGGCACCGCTGCCCGTGCTGCCCACCCAATATCGGGCGCATGGTCGCCTCGATCGGCAGCTATTTCTACAGCCTGGCCGACGACGCGTTGGCCATCCACCTCTATGGCGACTCGACCGCCCGTTTCGACATATCGGGCGTCCCGGTCGGCGTGACGCAGACGAGCCGCTATCCCTGGGACGGCGCCGTCGAGATCGTGCTCGAACCGCAGGCGCCGGTCGAATTCACCTTGCACCTGCGCATTCCAGCCTGGAGCGCCAGTGCCCAGTTGAAGGTGAACGGCGAGGCCATCAAGCTGGCTGAGATCACCAGCGACGGCTACGCCGCGATCAAGCGGACATGGAAGAAGGGCGACAATATCCGGCTCGATCTCGAAATGCCGATCGAGCGGCTCTATGCCAACCCGCAGGTGCGCCA
>NZ_RZPH01001254.1:0-1509 GCF_004022825.1 Mesorhizobium sp. M7A.F.Ca.CA.004.04.2.1 | reverse complement strand
CCATAGATGCCCGGCTCGCGCTTGCCGAGCGCGTTGAGATTGGGACCGTTCAGGACGAAAACCGTTTTCAAAAAGCCGACCTTTCCCGGCGCCGTCATCAAGCCGGCGCGCTGGGCCCTCTATAATGGGCATAGCCGCCCGCGGAAAGAGCACAAGTGCGTTCTTTCACTGTCCACAACAGGCGGAAATGTGCCCGTGAGAAATAGCTGGCGAGCAAGATCAGAGCGCGGCTTTCGCCGCCTCGATCTTTTCTGCCAGCACTTCCTGCCCGAGTGCTCCGAACACCACCTCGTTGCCGATGACATAGGACGGCGTTCCGGTGATCGCCAGCTTGTTGGCAAGATCGTAGGTCTTGGCGAGGGCCTCGTTGATTGTCGGGTCCTTCATCTTCTCGCGCAGCGCCGCTTCGTCGGCGCCGAGCGACAGCGCGACCTTGATTGCCGACGCCTCGGTGGCGCGTCCCTGGCCGCCGAGCAACGCATTGTGGAACTCGCCGTACTTTTCCGGGTGCATCAGGTGAAAGGCCATCGAGACCACGCTCGCCTTCTGCGATTCCGGTCCAAGGATGGGGAATTCCTTGAGCACGAAGCGCAGGTCCGGATCGGTCTTGGTCAGCGCCTGCATGTCGTCCATGGCGCGTTTGCAGAAGCCGCAATTGTAGTCGTAGAACTCGACGATGGTGACCTTGCCGTTCGGATTGCCGACGACGCCGTCGAAGGCGGAGTTGAAGATCTGGTCCTTGGCATTCTTGATCACGCCGAGATGAGCGATGCGCTGCTCTTCCTTCTGCTTGGCCTCAAGCGCGTCCTGGACTTCCAGGAGGACTTCCGGGTTTTTCAACAAATAGTCGCGGATGATGCCTTCGACCTCGGTGCGGTCGATCTTGGTATCGGCCGCCGCGGTCTCGACCGGCTGTGCGGTACCGGCCTTGGCGATCTGCGGGTTTCCGGCAACGAATCCGAAAGCCAGCATGGCCAGGGCGACCGCAACCCCCGTGGTGCCCAGCAGCAGTGCCTTTTTCATCGTTCCTGTTCCTTCTACCTGTTTTCCGGTCTGGCTATGTCGTGGCGCGCGGCCGGAAGGTTCACTTGATCTTGGTTGACGGCTTGTAGTTTATGATATCCTGGGCGCGAAGCCAGCGCGGCTCGCCGCGTTTCATCTGCTGCTGCGCCCGCATGGCGAAAATCTTCGCATCCTTGTAGTTGCCGGAATAGAAATGGCTTTCGGCGGTGGCAAGTTCGGCGCCCGGTATGTCACCCAACTCACCGTAGGCCTGTGCCAGATAGCGATACCCGGCTGAATTTTCCTTGTCGCGCCCGAGGCCGTTGTTGATCTGCACGACGGCTTTTTTCAGAGAGTCGGGCGTGCCGACGGCCATCAGCGCCTGGCCCATGGACACCGGCAGCAGACCGGACCGCGCCGAATCGAGGCTGACCGCCTTGGCGTAGGCGTCCGCGGCTTCCTTGGGTTTGTTTGCCTTCATCAGGATGTCGCCGCGCAGTTCCTGGA
>NZ_RZPH01001253.1:0-1509 GCF_004022825.1 Mesorhizobium sp. M7A.F.Ca.CA.004.04.2.1 | reverse complement strand
GCCATGTCGGGTCCGACGATGCGGCGCTCGGAACAGGCGCTGCATGCCGGCATGGGCGGCATCGTCTGCTCGGCCGCGGAGGCCGAGGCGGTGCGCCGCATCGTCGGACCCGACATGGCGGTGGTGACACCCGGCATCCGGCCGGCGGGCAGCGACCATGGCGACCAGAAGCGCGTCGTGACGCCGGGCCAGGCGATCCGCAACGGCGCCAGCCACCTCGTCGTCGGCCGGCCGATCATTGCTGCGGACAACAAACGGGAAGCGGCCGAAGCCATCCTCGACGAGATGCGCTCGGCCTGAGATTTCCAAGAACAAGTTCGGAGACCAAGAAAATGCCCAAGGGATACTGGATCGCCCGTGTCGATGTGCGCGACGCGGAAGGCTACAAGGACTATGTCGCCGCCGCCAAGCCTGCCTTCGAGCGCTTCGGTGCGAAGTTCCTGGCGCGCGGCGGCGAGCATGAAAAGGCCGAAGGCCCCGGCCGGGCACGCAACGTCATCATAGAGTTCGAATCGCTCGCCGCCGCGCATGATTGCTACCATTCGCCGGAATACCAGCGCGCCGTCGCCATCCGTCAGAAGGTCGCCGACGGCGAAATCGTCCTGGTCGAGGGCGCCTGATGTCCTTGCAAGCATAGTTCCGAAGAAGTCATTCCGGTTTTCGCCGGAGATCATTGCTCAAAATCGGATAAAGCCTGGCGGCGTTTGAAGCCCCGCAGGCGCATTTTACATATCTTTGCTCCGCGATTTCACGGTCATCTGCCTGGCGCAGTTGCCGGGTGCGGAGCCGTGCCGACGAGCGGTCATTCACGCGGGTCGGATCGCCGGTTGACATGCAGGTATTTACCTGCATATTGTGCCTACAACAAGGTGAGGCAGATGGACGCCGACAAGATTTTCAAAGCGCTGGGCGATCCGACACGCAGAAGGCTGCTTGACCTTCTGTGCGAGCAGAACGGGCAGACGCTCAGTCAGCTTTGCGACCATCTGGACATGGCCAGGCAATCCGCCACCCAGCACCTCGACCTGCTGGAGGCGGCCAATCTGGTGAGCACGGTCAAGCGCGGCCGCGAAAAGCTGCATTTCATCAATCCCGTGCCGCTGCACGAAGTCTACGAGCGCTGGGTACGGAAATTCGAACGGCAGCGGCTCAGCCTGCTGCACGACCTGAAGCAAGAACTCGAAGGAGAAGACCGATGACCAGGGAAACGACCAGCTTTGTCTACGTGACCTATATCCGCTCAACGCCGCAGAAGGTGTTCGAGGCCATAATCAAGCCCGAGATCGCGAAGCGCTACTGGGGCCACGAGAACGTCTCCGAATGGACGCCGGGCTCGAAATGGGAACATATCCGCGCCAATGACGAACAGACCGTAGAGCTCGTCGGCGAGGTCGTCGAGATTTCGCCGCCGACCCGCCTTGTCATCACCTGGGCGAATGCTTCGCAGGCCGACGATCCGTCGAAAACCAGCCGGGTGACGTTCGCCATCGAGGAATACGACACCATGGT
>NZ_RZPH01001252.1:0-1509 GCF_004022825.1 Mesorhizobium sp. M7A.F.Ca.CA.004.04.2.1 | reverse complement strand
CCCCAGGGCGGATGGGTGCGGGATCTGCTGACCGCGGCATCGAACGATGAGGACCTCAGGTCGGCAGCCCCTACGGCCCCCGTGGAAGCGCAGCGCGCTACCCCTGCCCAGCGCTCGCCCCTGCATGTCGTGGAATCGCTGAACTCGCTCTCCGTCGATATCGCGCGTGCCATCGACCACGAGGCTTCGATCGAGCTGTGGAACCGCTACCGGCGTGGCGAGCGTGACGTGTTCACAAGGCGGCTCTACACGTTGAAGGGACAGCAGACGTTCGACGAGATCCGTCGCAAGTATCAGGCGGAAGCCGAGTTCCGCGCCGCTGTCGACCGCTACTGCGACGATTTCGAGAAGCTGCTCAAGGATGTCTCGCGCAACGACCGCGACAACATCATGGCGCAGACCTACCTGACGTCGGACACCGGCAAGGTCTACACCATGCTGGCCCATGCGAGCGGCCGCCTGCACTGAGCGGGCGACGAGGATCACAATCGGTCGGCGCCGCCCCTCATCCGCCTGCCGGCACCTTCTCCCCATATAGTGACGGGGAGAAGGAGATGGCCGCACTCCCGGCGCCCATTCAGCAACGTTGGCGATTGGCGAAATCTTCGGCGACAACGTCTTTCTCCCCGTCACTATACGGGGAGAAATGCCCGGCAGGGCAATGAGGGGCGGCGCAAACCAAAGATCTTTAGTCGATGCGCTGTGCGACGTGGTTTCAACGCGACGCACGATCGCTTTGAAAGCTCGGCCGGCTCAGATCACCGAATCCGTCCAGCGCACGATTTGCCCGGCGGCGTCGCCGAACGCCTTGTCGAGCGCGCTGACATAGGCAGGATTGCCGCTGCCCGAGACGGGTGCGGCTGCGGTGAAGCTCTTGGAGGCACGGACCTCGCCGTTGCGATCGTTCAGGATCCGCACGAACAGATCGACCTCGGCATGTTCGCCGCCGTCGACACGCACCTCGAAGGACCGGATTTCGACGATCACCTGATAGTCGATCGCCAGGCCCTCGCCCGGCTTGCCGACGCCGGCAAAGCTGCCCGAGCGCTGGAAGGTCTCGGCCAGCCGCGCCTGCACGATCAGCGGCAGCCGGTCGGCCCATTGCGCGCCCTTAAGATACTGGATCGAGCGATCCGACGGTTTGATGACGATGTTCTGGCTGTCCAGCGCCTTGAGCGCCGACGGCTGCGCGATCAGGATCTGGCGGCGGCTATGGCCATGCGCGTCGATCGACGGCGCCGACAGCTCGAACGTATCGAGCGGCGCGGGCTTGCCGCCCAACGCCGCGCAGCCGGCCAGCGTCAGGGCAAGCAGTGCCGCAGCCGATGTCAACCCGCCCGTTTTCACCCACACAGACTTCACGCGCGATCCCCGTTGTCCCCGGATCGTAAGATCGACCCGCTTTCGCGGCTCATGTTTCTGGGGCGCGCCGTCGCCGAAGTCAACGCCGCGCCCTGCCATCGAATTGCCGAACCTCGCCGTCGCCACCCGAAAGGATGCGCTGCGGAT
>NZ_RZPH01001251.1:0-1514 GCF_004022825.1 Mesorhizobium sp. M7A.F.Ca.CA.004.04.2.1 | reverse complement strand
CCGCCTGTCCGAGCACGGCCGCGCCGTCGGCACGCGCCAGCGCGCCCTGGCCAACGATGATCAGAGGGCGTGTCGCCTTCTTCAGCGTCTGGAAGAACTTGCCGTTGCCGTCGGCCAAATCCTTCAGCGAATCCGGTCCGGCGCCCAGCTGTTCGTAGTCGTAGCGGGTATCGCCAACATCGCCGATGACGCCGACCGGCAGATTGCCGATCCGCCAGCGCTTGCGGATACGGGCGTTGAGCACCGAGGCTTCATAGCGCGGATTGGCGCCGATGATCAGCACCGCATCGGCCTGCTCGATTCCTTCGATGGTCGGGTTGAAGATGTAGCTCGCCCGGCCGAGCGCCGGGTCGAGTGCGGCGCCGTCCTGGCGGCAATCGGTATTCTTCGAGCCGAGCGAAGCCATCAGCAGCTTGAGCGCATAGGTTTCCTCGACGGCGGCGAGATCGCCCGCGATAGCGCCGATCTTTTCGGGCGCCGTCTTCGATACCGCGTCCTTGATCGCGGCGAAGGCCTCGGCCCAGCTGGCGGCAACCAACCTGCCGTCCTTGCGCACATAGGGGCGGTCGAGACGCTGCGTGCGCAGGCCGTCCCAGATAAATCGGGTCTTGTCGGAGATCCACTCCTCGTTCACCGCCTCGTTGACGCGCGGCAGGATGCGCATCACTTCGCGGCCCCGGCTATCGACACGGATCGCCGAGCCGACCGCATCCATCACATCGATGGATTCGGTCTTGGTCAGCTCCCACGGCCGCGCCTGGAAGGCGAATGGCTTCGAGGTCAGCGCGCCGACCGGGCAAAGGTCGATGACATTGCCCTGCAGCTCCGACGTCATCGCCTGTTCGAGATAGGTGGTGATCTCGGCATCCTCGCCGCGGCCGATCAGGCCCAGTTCGGAAATGCCGGCGACTTCGGTGGTGAAGCGGACGCAGCGCGTGCAGTGGATGCAGCGGTTCATCACCGTCTTCACCAGCGGCCCGATGTATTTGTCTTCGACCGCGCGCTTGTTCTCGTGATAGCGCGAGGAATCGACGCCGAAGGCCATCGCCTGGTCCTGCAGGTCGCATTCGCCGCCCTGGTCGCAGATCGGGCAATCCAGCGGATGGTTGATCAGCAGGAACTCCATCACGCCTTCCCTGGCCTTCTTGACCATCGGCGTGTTGGTGAAGATTTCCGGCGCCTCGCCATTCGGCCCGGGACGCAGGTCGCGCACGTTCATGGCGCAGGAGGCCTGCGGCTTGGGCGGCCCGCCCTTCACCTCGATCAGGCACATGCGGCAATTGCCGGCGATCGAGAGCCGCTCATGGAAGCAGAAGCGCGGCACTTCCGCGCCAGCGTCTTCCGCCGCCTGCAGCAGCGTGTAGTGGTCGGGTACAGTGATCTCTTTCCCGTCGACCTTGAGCTTTGCCATTCGCCTCAAACCCCTGCGGAGTTCCCGCAATCTCTTTGTCCGGACGCGGTCGAGACCACGTCAGGCATTTCATTCACTTGACGGCGAGCGCCGCCGCTTGGGC
>NZ_RZPH01000124.1:0-9372 GCF_004022825.1 Mesorhizobium sp. M7A.F.Ca.CA.004.04.2.1 | reverse complement strand
ACCTTGAGTGTATCGTTTTAATACAATCGGCGATTGGTAGACTTGCACCACGGATAGGCAGTTAGTTTCAGCGTCAGGCAAAAAGGGGGGAAATGCCTCGCACTGGGAGAAAACGATGTCCGTACAAAAAGGCGACTTTCGAACCAACAGAGCCGACTACGTGATTGCCGCGATGCATGGCGGAGTGACCGCCGACGACAGCGTTCGAGACGAGAACCTAGCAAGGAGAAAGAAGTCCCTGTGGCTGAAGGAGCGGCGATCGGCCAAGTCGGCTGAGAACCCGTTGGACAGTTCGCCGCTGTCCAAAAGAAGCCCTCGCGGTTAGCGGTCTACAATCCACTTCCGCGATCACACCATATCCGCACACAACCCACTCGCCCATATTGCAGGCGCCGCCGTCGGTGTTGACTAACTCCGACGGCGGCCCAATTCGTGGCGAAACGACCTCCGTTCTCTTGAGAAGACGGCGGGACTAAGGTCTTGCGCTGTAGACGCAAAGGTCCGAGTGGTCCTGTTAGGTTCCGGAAATGTCTGTTGGACGTTCCGCTATTTTATCCAATTGAAATGTAGCGTTACCTGTATTTCCCGCCCGACATCGGCGCCCGATACTGCTGCCCGACGCTCGGCTGTGTCCCCTCAGCCGATGCGATCACCGCTTTTCGGATCGAACAGATGCAATTGGTCTGGTTCGACAACCAACCTCACCTCGTCGCCTGGCTTCACGCCGGCACGGCCCATGGCAAAGACGCAAAGCTGCTGACTGGCCAGCTTGACGTAGAACTGCGTCGAAAGCCCGAGAGGCTCGACCACACCCACCTCGCCCTTCAACGCGCCCTCATCCGCCAACTTGATATGCTCGGGCCGCAGACCGACGGTGATGGCGTCACCGTCCGTCAGCGGCAGGCCTTCCGGCAGCCGCAGCGCCTGGCCATCGGTCAGTACAGCCTCCGGGGTACCACCCTTGCAAACAATCGCCGGCAGGAAATTCATGCCGGGGGAACCGATGAAACCGGCGACGAACATGTTGGCCGGCCGATCATAGAGATCGAGCGGTGCGCCGACCTGCTGGATCAACCCGTCATGCATGACGACGATCCGGTCGGCCATGGTCATCGCCTCGATCTGGTCATGCGTGACATAAACCGATGTCGTCTTCAGCTGCTGATGCAGCGCCTTGATCTCGGCGCGCATATGGACGCGCAGCTTGGCGTCGAGGTTCGACAGCGGCTCGTCGAACAGGAAAACCTTGGGATCGCGCACGATGGCACGCCCCATGGCGACGCGCTGGCGCTGGCCGCCGGACAGTTGCCGCGGCAGGCGTTGCAGGAACGTGTCGAGCCCGAGCCGCTTGGCGGCGCCGTCCACCCTGGCGTCGATCGTCGTTTTCTCCGCCTTCTTCAGGAGCAGGCTGAAGCCCATGTTCTTCGACACGTCCATATGCGGATAGAGCGCGTAGGACTGGAAAACCATGGCGATGTCGCGGTCCTTGGGTGCCACGTCATTGACCAGCCGCTCGCCGATGCGGATCTCGCCGCCGGAAGCCTCCTCCAGCCCGGCGATCATGCGCAAGAGCGTGGACTTGCCGCAGCCTGACGGCCCAACCAGGACGACGAACTCGCCATCGGCGATTTCAAGGTCGACCGCGTGCAGGACGCGGACGGCGCCATAGTCCTTGCGGACGTTTTCGAGCGTAACAGAGGCCATCGATCTATCCTTTGACGGCGCCGGCGGTAAGGCCGGTGACGAGATAGCGTTGCAGGAAGGCGAAGAAGATACAGACCGGGATCAGCGCCAGGATGGACGCCGCCATCATCTGTCCCCAGTCGACGGCGAACTTGCCGATGAAGGTGAGCAAGCCGACGGCAAAGGTCTTCTGGTCGTCGCTGGAAATCAGCATCAGCGCGAACAGAAGCTCGCTCCAGGCGGCGGTGAAGACGAAGCCGAGCGTGGCGCCCATGCCGGGCAGCGTCAGCGGCACGATCACCTTGCGCATGGCCTGCGCGCGGGTGCAGCCGTCGATCATCGCGGCCTCTTCCAAATCCTTGGGGATGCCGTCGAAGAACGACTGCATCAGGAAGGTGGCAAAGGCCGTGTTGAAGGCGGTGTAGATGATGATCAGCCCGGTCAGGCTGTTGATCAGGCCGATCTGCCCCATCACGCGGTAGATCGGCGGAATGACCATCACCAGCGGAAAAGTCTGGGTGAGCAGCAACATCAGCGCCAGGGCTGCCTTGCCGCGAAAGGTGAAGCGCGACATGGCATAGCCGGCGAGCGTGGCGATGATCGTCACCAGTGCCGCCGTCGAGACCGAGACGATGACGCTGTTGAGGAAATAGCGCGGGAAATCGGTGGCCTCGAGCACGGTAACGAAGTTTTGCAGTGTCATGTGCGACGGCCAGAAGGTGATGCCTTCGGAATAGAGCAGCCGCTCCGGCGTGACCGAGATCTTCAGCGTCCAGTAGATCGGGAACAGGGCAAACAGCACGTAAGCCGCGATTGCCGCGTAGAGGCCGATGCCGCCGAAGAAGCGCTGCGAGGTTGAACGTCCTGCTATCATCAGACGTGCCTCACCAACGTGCGGCGGATGCCGATCAGCGCAATCGCATAGGCGATGAGCAGAACGAGCAGCAGCACCGCCACCGCCGAGGCATAGCCCTTGTCCAGCGATTTGAAGGCGCTGACATAGATGTAGACCGGCACCGTGTTGGTCGAGCCGGCCGGTCCGCCCTCCGTCATGACGAAGATCAGGTCGGCGAAGGTGACGATCCAGATGGTGCGCAACATCACAGTGATGGCGATGGTCGGCGCCAGGAACGGCAGCGTCACCTTGGTGAAGCGCTGCCATGGCGAAGCGCCGTCGATGGCCGCTGCCTCATGCAGTTCCGACGGAATGGATTTCAGCGCCGCCAAAAGCGTGATGGCGAAGAACGGAATGCCGAACCAGATATTGGCGACGATCGGCCCCCACATGGCGGTGGCGGGATCGGAAAGCACATTGGTCGGTTCGGCCTTCAGCCCCAGTGCAAACAGCCAGTGCGGCAACGGGCCGATGATCGGATTGAACAGCCAGGCCCAGGTCAGGCCCGACAGGAAGGACGGCACAGCCCAGGGCAGGAACACCAGGGCTTGCACAGCCTTGCGGCCGCGAAACGGCTTGTCGAGCAGCAGCGCCAGGCCAAGGCCGAGGAAGAACTGGAAGAACAGGCTGGCGACCGTCCACCACAACGTGTTGACCAGTGCCTGCCCCAGCACCTGATCCGACAGCATCGCCTGATACTGTCCAAGCCCGACATATTCCGATTTGAACGCCGAGAACTTACGGAAGGAGTAGCTGATGCCGATGACCAGCGGCACCAGCAGCACCACGACCAGAAGGATGATCGCCGGGCTGAGATACAGCCATGGTTCGATAGCGGCATGCGACAGCCGCTTCTTTCGCGGCTGGCCTGCGGATCGGATTTCAGACACGGCATAAGTCATTGGGTGCTAAATCGTCTCCTGGAGGAGCGCCGGAATTGGCGACAAGCGTCCTTCTCCCCGTTCACGGGGAGAAGATGCCGGCAGGCAGATGAGGGGCAGCGCGAACCTATCGAGGCATAGCGCCGCCCCTCATCCGGCCCTATCGGGCCACCTTCTCCCCGTAAACGGGGAGAAGGGAAGAAAAACTACTTCTTGTTCTTCGCCAGCCAGTCCTGCTGTTCCTTGGTCAGGAAGGCAGCCCATTGGTCGGCGACGTCCTTGGCCGTCTTCTGGCCAAGCAGCACTTCCTGGAAATTCTTGATCGCCACCTGGTCGACGAAATTGCCGAGGTTCTCCAGATGCGTCGGCGGGGTGACCATTTCATATTTGGAGCTGTCGCTGAGCTCCGTGAACCAGCCCTTGAACTGCTCCGTCTTGAAATGGGGATCCTGGTCGGCGCCGTTGTGGATCGGAACGACGCCGACTTCCTTGGCCCATTCCAGATTGTCCTTCGGCGACAGAAGCGTCGCCATCAGCTTCCAGGCGTCGTCCTTGTGCTGCGAGTTGGCAAACATCGCCCAGCCGGCATAGCCCAGCGTCGGATAGGATTTGCCGCTCGGCCCGACCGGCAAAGGCGCCACGGCGAAATCGTCGGCGCTCATCTTGTCGGCGATGCCGAGCAGCGCGTCCGGATCCTGGTTGAGCATGGCACAGGTGCCGGAATAGAAGCCGGTGACCGTTTCATTGAAACCCCAACTCACGGCATCCTTCGGCGCCAGTCCGTCCTTGTACATGTCGGCCAGCATCTGCAGGCCCTTGACCGAGCCTTCTTCGTTGATCGTCGAAGTGCCGTCCTCGTTGAAGTAGCCGCCCTTGCCGGCAGCAATGTTCATGAACATGTGCATGCCGTTGAAGGCGCCCGGCCCGCCGCGCAGGCAGTAGCCGTACTTCCCCGGGAGCGCGGAAATCTTCTTGGAATCGGCGATGAAATCGTCGAGCGTCGCCGGCGGTCCGTCGAGGCCGGCCTCCTTGAACAGCTTCTTGTTCCAGAACAGCGCGTTCACATAGTAGCCGTAGGGGATCATGAACTGGGTGTTGTTGACGGTCGAGCCGAACTGCTTGGCGCGGTCGCCCAGCGTCTTGGCATCATCCCATTTGGCCATATACGGTCCGAGATCCTCGAGCTGGGCATTGTTGGCATAGAGGCCCATCCAGCGTTCCGGCATTTCGACGATGTCAGGCGTATCGCCGGCCTGCACCATGGTCAGGAATTTCTCGAACGCCTGGCCCCAGGGCAGCGAGATAAGCTCGACCTTGATGCCCGGATTGGCGGTTTCGAACTCGGCGATCTGCTTCTTCAGGAATTCGGTGCGCGGCGGGCTGGTGATGACTTCGACCATTTTCAGTGTCGAGTCGGCCACGGCATTTCCGGCGGAAATCGCCAGCCCCGCAACGGTGGCCAGCATGACGGTCAGTTTTTTCATGTTCAAGACTCCCATTTTGAACCCGCTTGTTATTTTCTGGCTTTTTCGAAGGCCTGGGCGACGTCAGCCCACAGGTCTTCGACACTCTCCAATCCGACATTGAAGCGGATGGTTCGGGGGCTGACGCCGAAGCGCGCCATCGAATTCAGGCCCGGCGTCTGCTCCAGCGACGCCTTGGCCGGTACGACCAGGCTTTCATGCCCGCCCCAGCTGACGCCGATGCGGAAATATTTCAGCGCGTCGACGAAGACGGGGATGTCGATATCGTCCGTCACCTCGAAGGAGAACAGACCGGCATAGCCGGCCAGCGTCGCCTTGCCCGGGTGGTTCGAATAGATGGGGTGGTTGACCCGCTCGACACTGGCATGCGCCTTCAGCCGTTCGGCGATGGTCAGGCCGCTCTTCATGTGGTGCGGCAGGCGCAGCGGCAGCGTGCGCAGGCCGCGCAGCAACAGCCACGCCTCGAACGGTGACAGCTTGCCGCCGAGATAGGAATAGGTCTGCTCGTTGATGTGCTTGATATGAGCGGCCGAACCCGCCACGACGCCCGCGACGGTGTCGCTGTGGCCGCCAAGGTATTTCGAGGCCGAATGCAGCACCAGGTCGACACCATGCGTGATCGGCTTCTGGAAGACCGGCGTCGCCCAGGAATTGTCGATGGTGGTGACGATGCCCTGTTCCTTGGCCAACCGTGTCAGATGCGCGATGTCCTGCAACTCGAACATCATCGAGGTCGGGCTTTCCAGATACAGCAGCTTGGCGCCGGGAAGTGCCGCCGCCACCGCATCCGGGTCGGAGCCGTCGACATAATCAACCTTGATGTTGAGCCGCGGCAACAGCCGCTCGAACAAACGGTAGGCATCGCCATAGCAATTGCGCACCGCCACGATGCGCTCGCCTGCCCCAACGAACGCAAGCACCGTGGCGCTGATCGCCGCCATGCCGCTGGAAAAGCCGCGCGCGGCTTCTGCGCCCTCAAGCGCTGCCACGCGCGCCTCGAACTCCATCACCGTCGGATTGTCGCCGCGCGAATAGATCGGCTGCTTTCGTTTGCCAGCAAAGGTATCGGCCATCTCGGCATAGCTGGCGAAGGTGAACAGCGAGGTCTGGTAGATCGGCGGCACCACCGCACCGCCAGGGAACGGTTCGTCATGCGCCAAGAGTGTCGCCGCCTCGGCGAGATAGTCGTGATCGAAACCGGATGGATGCTCGTTCATGTCTGGCTCGAAAGTTTGAGTTTGGCCGCACCGCGCTTGAGATCGTCCTCGACGGTGGCGATCAGCTTGAGCGCTTCGGCGCGGGCGCCCTGCGGGTCACGGGCTGCGATGCATTCGTAGATGGTGCGGTGATAGGGAAAGCTGGCATGGCCGAAATCGCGAACGCCGAGCGGATGCTCCCAGAAGCGGTGGAACAATTCGTACATGGCGGCGATGATCTGCTCGAACAGCGGATTACCCGAGGCCCGGTAGATCGCCTGGTGGAACTCCCAATCCTCTTCCGACGACATGCCGTCGCGCGTGCGGAACGCCTGCTCCATGATGTCGAGCTTGCGTGCAATTTCGGCGATGTCGGCCTGGCTGGCGCGTTCGGCGCAAAGGGCTGCGGCCTCCGCCTCCAGCGCGCGGCGGATCTCCATCGTCTGCATCAGGCTGGTGAAATCATTGCCGCCCGCCAGCGTCAGCGGCATGTGCAGCATATCGTGTGAAACAGCCGCCTTGAGATAGGTGCCGCTGCCCTGCCGGCGCTCGACGAGGCCGAGCACTTCCCAGCGTGTCAGTGCCTCGCGCACGGTGTTGCGGCTGACCTTCAGCCGCTCGGCCAGAATGCGTTCGGTTGGAAGCCGCTCGCCCGGCTGCAAGGCCTCGGCGCGAACAAAGCCCACCAACGCCTTCAGCACGGCGTCGTCGCGCGCCGTGGTCTGAATGGGGGGCAGGCTGTTCTGGTCCACATTTCCTCCAAGTGGTCCAATGGTCCAACCAATATCTGCACAGAAGGAAGCTCCTGTCAACCAACTGTCAGGAGCACTGTCGGAGGGAGGGACGCGATACTCTCAAGGCGATCGCGCGGTCGCGCTTCGATCGTGGCTGCTAACCTGCGGTGGCAGGCGGCCCGAACCAGGTGGTCAGCGCGTCCACCAGGCCCTGTTGGGTTCCCGCCCCGGCCCAAGCCACATAACCATCGGGCCGGATCAAGACCGCGTCGGGCGAAACGACCGTCCCGAGAGCCGGGAGGTCCCAGATACCGGCGTAACCGGCGTCGATCTGCCGGACCCGATCAGCCCAGGACGCGATGTCCAGCCTGCCGGGCTCACCGAGGTTGAGCAGCACGGGCCGCGCGTCGTGCAGCAAGGTGAAGACCCGCAACCGTCCGCCGGCGGTGGTCAGATCGAGATCGGGCATTCGCCGCCCAAGCAGTGGATGCCCCTCGCCAAGGTCGTAATGAACACCCAGACCAGACACCTCCGCGGCGATTTTCTTGCGGGGTTCATCCATGCCGAGCAACTCGGCAACGGTGTCGGCCAAGGCCTTGCTGCGGTCATCCGTGCGGCGAAGCGCAACCTGCGCCATCGTGTTGCGCAACACGCGGGCGGCGACCGGATGGCGCTCGGCGTGATAGCTTTCGAGCAGGCTTTGCGGCGATGTCCCCTTGATGATTTGGGCCAGCTTCCATCCAAGGTTCACCGCATCCTGCACGCCGATGTTGAGGCCCTGTCCGCCCATCGGCGGATGGATGTGCGCGGCATCACCCGCCAGCAGCACGCGCCGGTCGCGATATGCGGCAGCCTGGCGCGTCATGTCGGTGAAGCGGGAGAGCCAGGTCGGGCTGTGAACCCCGAAGTCGGTGCCGTAGATGGCAGTCAGCGCCTCGCTGAGCTCGCGCAGGGTCGGTTCGCCGCGCGCCTCCAGGCGGGGCTCCGTCAGCACGACGCCAACCTTCTTGCCGCCCTCGATCTTACCCAGAGCATGAATTCCGGAGGCGTTGCTGCGGAAGCCCCATGCCGGTTCTTCCGACATTTCGACCTCGGCAATCATCCAGCTCATCGTCGGATCCCATCCGGCGAACTCGATACCGGTCGCCTTGCGAATGGTGCTGCGGCCTCCGTCGCACCCGACCAGATATGCGGCCCTCAGGCGGTGACCGGTGGACAGTTCGACATCGACGCCGCTGTCGTCCTGGGCAAACCCCGCAACCTCGTGTCCGCGATAGATCGGTACCTTCAACTCGCCGACCCAGTCGGCCAGGATGCGCTCGATGTGGTTTTGCCGCAGTGCCAGCAGATAATTGTGGCGCGTGGGAAAATCGCTGATGCCTAACCGGATCATGTGGAAGCCCACGGACGGCGATATCTGTCCCTGTGAAAGAAACCGATCCACAATTCCGCGCTGGTCGAGCACCTCAAGAGTGCGCGCATGCAGGCCGCCTGCGCGCAATCCTGCCAATTTCTGATCCGGTCGCCTTTCGAAAATGGCAACGTCCACGCCTGCCAGCGCCAGTTCGCCTGCCAGCATCAATCCCGTCGGACCACCCCCGGCGATCACAACCGCATGATCTGAAATCATTATCATAACTCCCGTTTTCCGCACCCTGGCTTGGGTCGCGGTTTTACGGGAGGAGCCGGGTCTTGCCGCAAGCCCCTTGTGCGCCATATCTATGAAATGGAAGGGGTGCTCTTCCCCTCGTCGTTGGCTGCCCTCACAGCGAAACTGTGTAGGAACCAAAACGGGTATCCTGATTTCACATGCAAAAACGCAGATTCCTCCGTGCTTTGGCACGGAGTTCTGATGTTCTTTTGGAGAGAAGGGGGCCGGTCGGCGTTTGGCAGCGGTACGAGGAGGCCACTATGTGCCAGCGCCGGCCGGCCGACCCCACGGACCCAGGAGATGCGGCGGACCTGAGCATCATGGGGTATTCCCAGGATCGGAGCCGGTTTTCTATCCTCGTGCCGGCTTCGTCTTGGCCTGCACAGTTGCGCAAGAGCTTATGAAAATCAACAGTTTCTTAACCAAGGCTCGCGAATCGCTTGGATTAAGGTAAACGGGTAACCCTGTCGGGTTGACAGGATAATCGGGGCTGGATCGCTACGCCGCCTTGGCGACGACGCGATTTCGGCCGCCGCTTTTGGCTTCGTAGAGCGCGAGATCGGCACGCTTCATCAGCGCCGCCACCGTGTCCACGCCCTTCAGCACCGACGACACGCCGACGCTGACCGTGACTTCGATCGCCTTGCCGTCCTGCCCGATGGCGAAAGCCGCCTGGGCGATTTCGGCGCGAATGCGTTCGGCTACCTTCTCGGCCACCGCGCCCTCGGTGTCCGGCATCACCACGACGAACTCCTCGCCGCCAAAGCGGCAGGCAAGGTCGATACCCCTGACATTCTTGCGCAGCCGTCGTGCGAATTCCCGCAGAACCTCGTCGCCGCCGTCATGAC
>NZ_RZPH01001250.1:0-1515 GCF_004022825.1 Mesorhizobium sp. M7A.F.Ca.CA.004.04.2.1 | reverse complement strand
GGTCAGCCGGGCTTCGGAAGCCAGAAGGTCGTAGCAGCTCTCGTCGAGCTGGTGTTCCTCGACCCGGTAGCCGATCGACAACAGCTTGCGCTCCGGCCGCATCAGGAAGGAGAAATCCATCTCGAAGGCGTAACGGCGCGTGCGCTCGCGCAAGGTGAGCAGCTTGGCACGCAGCGCCTCGACGGCATTGTCGTCGCTGTGCGCGTCATGGACGTGCGCTTCGCAGGTGGCTTCCAGCCTTGCCGCCCAGTCGACGATGACGTCGCTCTGGGGCGACACCGCCTCGGTATGGATGGCGGTGGCCAATTTGCGGATCTCGCCGGCCAGCACAGCCAGGTTGATGGTGCGGATCGACGCCATTTCGGGCTGCGCCTTGATCGTGTCGACAGCGCGCCGCATGCCGTCGAGGCGGTCGGCGAGACGCTGGCGCAGCGGGCGCAACTGACGGCGGTCGTCGGGCAGATCATCGAGGCTTTCGCTGAGGATGGTGACCGTGTCGAGAATGCCTTCGAAATCGCCCTGGAGATGGACGGAAGGTGCTTCGGCCCATTCGGCGCAGGCCGCAGCCACCGCCACCAGATGGCCAGCGAGATTGCCGCTGTCGACAGCCGAGATGTAGAGCGGATAGAGCGGCTTCAGTGTCGTCGTGTCGTACCAGTTGAAGAGGTGACCGCGCTCACGCGGCATGCCCTCGATCGTCGCCATGGTGGCGTCGATGCGGGTGATGGCGTCGGACAGGCTGATCCAGCCGAAGTCGCGGGCGGAAACGACGGACAGCAGGTAGACGCCGATGTTGGTCGGTGAGGTGCGCGGCGCCACCACCGGCGCCGGGCTTTCCTGGAAATTGTCCGGCGGCAGATGGTGATGCTCTGCCGTTACGAAGCTTTCGAAATAGTGCCATGTGCGCCGCGCCACCGTGCGCAACGTATGGATGTCGGCCTGCGATATGCGCAGCCGATCCTCGGTTTCGGCCGAACGGCTGATCCAGCTGGCGATGGCCGGCGAGCCAATCCAGAACAGGGCGAAGAAGAAGGCGACGAAGGCGCCGGTCGAATCGGCCAGCACCGGAATGGCAAGGCCGACGAAGCCGATGATCACGGCGCCATACATCATGCCGTAATACGATCCGACATCGTTGTCGCCCGCCTTGTGCGCCTGCGAGGCGGTGCGCCATTCCAAAAGGTTCTGGCGGCTGACGAACAGCCGGTAGAGCGTACGCACGATGGCATCGCCCATCATCCAGGCATTGTGCGCCATCAGCACGATCTTCAGCGCCACCATGGCGGTACCGAAGGCGACGTCGCGCGCCAGAGCCGAGAAATGGCCGCGTGGCGTCTGGTCGCCGCTCTTGGGCAGGATGGCGTTGACGATATCGAATGTCGGCGCCATGAACAGGCTGAGGATCAGCAGGGCCTGCCATTGCGCGGCCTGCGTGAAGGGCAGCAGCGTCCAGCCGGCGATCGCCGCCATCACCCAGAAGATCGGCGTCAGCGAGCGGCGCAGATTGTCGATCAT
>NZ_RZPH01001249.1:0-1518 GCF_004022825.1 Mesorhizobium sp. M7A.F.Ca.CA.004.04.2.1 | reverse complement strand
TAAAAGCAGCCGATTTGGCCGGCCGCGCAGTTGCATTGACAACTTTACCGACTATATTCCGGCCAAATTTCAAGGGCCGCCAAATTGGCGGCTGTTTTCAAAGATCAGGAGTACCTCGATGTTCGTGACACCGGCATACGCCCAAGGCGTCGGCGCTTCTCCCGACATGTTCATCAGCATTTTGCCCTTTGTCCTGATTTTCGTGATCATGTATTTTCTGATCATTAGGCCGCAGCGCACGCAGCTGAAGAAGCGCGGCGAGATGCTGGCGGCTGTCCGTCGCGGCGACACGGTCGTCACCGGCGGCGGCTTCGTCGGCAAGGTGACCAAGGTGATCGACGACAACGAGCTCGAGATCGACCTCGGTAACGGCTTGAAGGTGACGGCGCTGCGCTCGACGATCGCCGATGTGCGCGTCAAGGGCGAGCCGGTGGCCAACCAGAACGCCAAGAAATAATCCAATTTTAGGCGGAGCGATCCGCGGACACGCTCTGACGGACGACGCCATATGCTGTATTTTTCGCGCTTCAAGATGATCCTGATCTGGGTGGCCGTGGCCATCACAGTGATCCTCGCCGCGCCCAACCTGTTCTCCGCCAGCACGCTGGCGCAATTGCCCAGCTGGGTACCGAAGCGGCAGATGACGCTCGGCCTCGACCTGCAGGGTGGTTCGCACATCCTGCTGGAAATGAACCAGAACGATCTGATCAAGGATCGGCTGGAGACGACGCGCGATGAAATCCGCACGCTGCTACGCGACGCCAAGATCGGCTATACCGGCCTTGCCGGCACGGGGCGGACCCTGCAGGTCCGCATCACCGATCCCGCCCAGATCGATGCCGCCAAGACGGCGCTGAAGACGCTGACCGATCCGGTCGCTGCCGGCCTGTTCACCGGCGGCTCCGTCCAGGAAATGACGCTCGACGATTCCGAGCCCGGCCTGCTCAAGTTCAACGTCACCGACGCCGGCATCAAATACCGCACGTCGACCGCGCTGACGCAGTCGATCGAGGTGGTCGAACGCCGCGTCAACGAACTCGGCACCACCGAACCGATCGTGCAGCGGCAGGGCGACGACCGTATCCTTGTCCAGGTGCCGGGTCTTCAGGACCCGCAGAGACTGAAAGAAATCCTCGGCCAGACCGCCAAGCTGACCTTCCAGATGGTCGACCAGTCGATGCCGGTGCAGGACGCGCTCAATGGCCGTCCGCCCGCCGGGTCATCGGTGCTGTATTCGCAGGACGATCCGCCGGTTCCGTATCTGATCGAAAATCGCGTCATCGTCTCGGGCGAAAACCTCGTTGACGCACAGGCGACATACAATTCGCAGAACAACGAGCCGGTGGTGTCGTTCCGCTTCGATTCGAAAGGAGCGGCGCGCTTCGGTCAGGCCACGGCGCAGAATGTCGGCAAGCTGTTCGCCATTATCCTCGACAATCAGGTGATTTCGGCGCCGCAGATCCGCGAGCCGATCCTCGGCGGCACCGGCCAGATTTCCGGCAATTTCACTGCCCAGAG
>NZ_RZPH01001248.1:0-1519 GCF_004022825.1 Mesorhizobium sp. M7A.F.Ca.CA.004.04.2.1 | reverse complement strand
CGGCATTGCTGAGGTAAATGAGCGTGAATGTCTCGAAATCCAGCCTGTCGGCGACATCGAGCCCGAAGGCGTTTCTGTAGAAATCGAGCGATCGGGCTTCGTCGAGAACCCGGATCATACTGTGGATCGCCTTGGCCAAATCAGTCTCCGTTCTGGTGTGGAGGCGATTATGCGCGGCACGGACAAAAGGTGGTGGCAGCCGGTTACCACGCCCGCAGCCGCGAACGGGACGAAAGTCCGATTGCCGGACCGGCAATTTTGCCCGAGAATGCATGTGGGGACAGGTCAAGCAGTATCAAACTGCACGCCCGTCCACCCAAGACCAACAATCATGGGAGGTTTGTCGGATGTGCAGGGTGTTTGCGGGCCAGGATCCCGAAGGCTATCGCCAGATCAACCGGTCGATTCGCATCGACGGCCACTCGACCAGCATCCAGCTCGAAGCGACATTCTGGGCTTTGCTGGACGAAATCGCCGAAAACCAGGATTTGACGACGCCGAAATTCATCTCCAAGCTCTATGACGAAGCCATCGAGATCAACGGCGCCATCCCGAACTTTGCGTCGATGCTGCGCACCACCTGCGCGCTCTATCTGCGGGGCCATCGGCCGGGAATGGATGAGCAGATGGTGCCGAAGCGGGAGGCTGCTTAGCGCATTGCGCTCAGCTGAGTTCTTGCGCGAGCCCGATGAGAAGCCCTCCAGGCCCTCGAATGTAACATAGCCGATACACGTCTTTATACTGGACGACTTAGCCTTCGAGCCGCGCACCGCGATTGCGGAGCCTTTCAAGCGTCCCGTCAATGTCGTCCACGGTGAACATGACGCGGAGGTAGCCCAGGGCGTTAACCGGGGCGTTGCGGTGATCGGCGACGACAGGCGGCGTGAGGAAACGGGACAGTTCGAGCCGGCTGTGGCCGTCCGGCGTCCGCATCATGGCAATCTCGACGCGCTGATCGCCCAGTCCAGTGACACGTCCGGCCCATTCCCCTTCGATCATGGCCCGCCCTTCGAGCTCAAGGCCGAGCTCGCCAAAAAAACCAATCGTCTCTTCGAGGTCATCGACGACGATTCCTATGTTGTCCATCCGTTTGAGCGCCATGTGTTCAGTCTATAAGGCGTCGTCCAGGCCGTAAACTCCTTAGGCTGCTTGCCAGCTGAGCAAGGGCGATCAGGTCCTGATTCATGGCTGATGGCACGATGCTGTTTCTATCGGTCCAGCATCCGGGCAGGTAGGCCGGATGCTTGGCGGGATCGTGGCCCGGCAATTCTAGCGTTGCGCAGGGCAGTTCCGAAACATTGGCCCGGCTCGTCCTTGCCGGCAGTCAGGCCGTGCATACGGCTGATGCGCCGACAACGCCCGCCATGCCGTCCCTGGCCTGGCGCCTGAAGGACCAGGAGGTCGCCGACGTCCTGACCTATGTGCGCGCCAGTTGGGGCAACGCCGCCCCGGCGGTCGCCTCCGACGATGTGGCAGCCGTGCGCAAGCAATTGCTCCCGTAACTCGGCTAGCTCTCGGC
>NZ_RZPH01001247.1:0-1522 GCF_004022825.1 Mesorhizobium sp. M7A.F.Ca.CA.004.04.2.1 | reverse complement strand
GACATCCCCGCCAGGAAGAACCGCGGGCCAGATGTGGAAACCCACCACCAGGGCAACGGCTATGCCACGCAGCCCCTGGATTTCAGGCCGCAATGCAACAGGCCCCTCAGCGTTTTCTGTCAACACCACCCGCCTCAGACCTGATTTCAGATCGGCTCGAACTTCACATCCGGCTGGTCGGGACCGCCGGCTTGCCGCAACAGCGCGAGAATGTGTTCGCTCCTGTCAACCTGCTGTCGCCTCCAGTTCGAGGCGTTAGTCACGTGCAGCCAGCCATCGACCACCATGAAAAAATCCTCGGATTGATCATGTCCCGCGCCGAAGCGAAGCGATTTGTTTTCGGCGAACCGAACCAGCGCCGGATCGATCGACCTGTAGAGCACCGGCCAGTTGCCGCCGCCGGAATCCATATGAAACTTGTAGCTCGGGGCGAAATCCAGCCGCCGCCGCAACAGGCTTCCATGGAAAAAACAGAAGCCGGGCCACAGGAACCAGCCGCCTGGTGTCGGCGTATCGCGCCGCACGCTGCCGTATAGGCTCTTGCCCTCCATTCGGTCGCGGATCGAAAATGGTTCAGTTGGAAAGATGTCATGATCGATGAAGCCGAAAAGCTTCGGCCCGAACCCAGGCAAGAAATTCCGCACGATCCAGTTGAGCGCTTGACCGTGCGATCTGCTGACGACCAGCCTGTTCTTCGGCAATGCCACATAGGGGACATGCTGGCGACGGCAGAGATCGCGGATCGCTTCCCTTGCATCGTCCTTGTTGCTGTTGTCGAAAACGATGTAGCTTTCGTGCTCGGCCAGGTATCTGCGTACCAGGTGGATTTGCCATTCGATCATTTCGGGCCGGTTGAAGGCTACGGTGGCTATGATCGTATCGCGGAAAGCCTGCTCTCGCCCCTGCAATTCGCTGACCGGCGCGGATGTCCTCAGGAAGCGAAACACCCGCCAATGATAGCGCAGCAGCGCCTCGCGTCTTGGCGGCCTGTTCAGCCTCTCCCATTCCGCAACGGTAATTCTGGGCTGATCGACGTCTTCCGGAGCGTCAGAAGCCACCATGTCGTGCTCCTGCATGTGCCGTTCGACGGCTCAGTTCTGCTGGATCGAAATGCCCTTGTCGTCGATCTTGAGTTCGACGCCCTTGGGTTTGGTCTGCTCGCGATAGACGTAGATGCCGAGGGCAATGACCACGACGACGAGCGCGCCAATGACGAGATAGAGCGTATTCTGTTTCATGGCGCGCTCTTTGCGTTGTCGAGCCTCAGGCTCGTTTCAGGACCTTGACCAGCACCAGCAGGATGATGGCGCCGATGGTGGCATGGATGATCGCGGCGAGAGTGCCGCCGCCGATGGAAAATCCGATCCTCGGAAACAGCCAGCCGGCGATGAACGCGCCGACGATGCCGACGATGATGTTGCCGATAAGGCCGAAGCCGAAACCGGAAACGATAAGACCGGCGAGCCAGCCGGCGATGGCACCGATGATGATGAAGACGAGCAGGCTTTCGACACCCATAGAG
>NZ_RZPH01001246.1:0-1523 GCF_004022825.1 Mesorhizobium sp. M7A.F.Ca.CA.004.04.2.1 | reverse complement strand
CAACCGCACCGTTGAGCGCGCCGTCGATGATATTGTCTGAAATGACCGCCGTGCCGGCACCCTCGACCACGGACACGACGATACCGGTTCCGGCGTTGCGGATGATGTTGCCCGTAGCGACGACATTGCGCAGGTAGGGACCCCAGCCGATCTGCATGCCATAAAGCGGCGCGTTCTCGATGACGTTGTTGGAAACGGTGGTGTCGGCCTCAACGCCGATGCCGACGCCAAATCCCGGCGAGTCGGCGGGGTAGGGACCGCTGGTCGACAGATTGCGCACGATGTTTCCGGAGCAGACGCCCATGCGGCCGCCTTCGTTGAAATTGACGATCGAGATGCCGTTGGCGGCGCCGTCGACGATGTTGTTGCTGATGATGGCGCCTTCGAACGAGAACTCGGAATAGACCGCCGTTTCGCCCGAGCGCGAGCAGGTGTTACCCGATATCTGCAGGTTGCTGGCGCTGTTGGCGCGGATCGCCGAGAAGGCGCAGTCCGAGACGATGTTGCCCGAGATGACGACATTGCCGGCGCGAAAGGCATTGATGCCGTTGCCGTTCTGCCCGGTTCCGCCGCTGCGTGCCTGGATCCGTTGGACGCGGTTGCCGGTGACCATGGTGCCGTCTTCGGCCACCTGCCAGCGGTGCACGAGGATGCCGCCATTGGCGCAATCGGAGACGGTGTTGCCCGTAATGGACAGCCCGCCAGCCTCGACCGAGTAAATGCCGGCATCGGCGGCGCCCGATATCTCGCTGCGCTCGATCCGGCCGATCGCGTGTTCCAGCGCCAGTCCGTTCTTGCCGCTGCCGGTGATCTGACAATTGTCGATGGCGAGGTGCGCGATACGGCGCAGATCGAGCAGCCCTTGCGTGTAACCGCCCATCGTGCGGTTCGAACCATCAAAGACCAGACCGCTGAGTTCGATATGGTCAGCCTGTTCGGCCATGAAAAGGTGGCCGTCACCGCCGTAAACGACGCGCGTCGCGCCCGGCACGCCGGAAAGCCGCACGCGGCCGGGCAGCGAGAGATTGGAGACGACATAAGTCCCGGGCGGCAGGAACACCGGCATATCGCGGGCATTGGCGTCACGCAGCAGCTTGGCGAAGGCCTTGCTCTGATCGTCTGATGTGCCGGGCTGCACGCCGAGTTCTGTGGCATTGATCGAGCCGCGCATCGAGGCTTTCTCGATGCCGCTCAAGCTTGCGGCCACCGCCTTGCCGAGCGCAAGGCCCATAACGGCAAAGCCTGCGGTCCCGGTCAGCAGCGTTCGTCTGTTCAACATCGGCACAGAATCCCAGCGTTCAAGCCTGATATCGCAGGAATCGTGCCAGCCGTTATGTCTCTCCCACCGAGGCCGCTACGATGGCTTGTCGTGCAGCCTTTCCGCGCCTAAGTTCAAGGAATGAGCAGAGCTTTCACCCGCGAGGAAGACAGCGAAAATGCCATTGCCGGTGTCGGTGAACGGCCAGTCAGCCACCACCGCAATCTGGTGACGGAACGCGGCTTGGCGCAGATCGAGGAGAATC
>NZ_RZPH01001245.1:0-1523 GCF_004022825.1 Mesorhizobium sp. M7A.F.Ca.CA.004.04.2.1 | reverse complement strand
CTTCCTGCGCTTGCTATTCCAGAGCCATGCTTCGCATTGGTTATCTCGCACCAAAGCCGGTAAGCATCGTTTTCAGCGTCTTGAGAGTTATCAAAACGTCCAGCCAAGGCGAAAAGTTCTTTATGTAATAGAAATCATAGTGCAATTTTCCCATAACGTCATCGACGGCAGCCACATGCCCCTGATTTACTTGTGCCCACCCACTTATGCCCGGCCTGACGATATGCCTGTAGCGGTAGAATGGCAGCTCAGCCTCGTACCACTGCGACAGCACGACAGCTTCCGGCCGCGGTCCGATCCAACTCATTTCGCCACGCAGGATGTTGATGACCTGCGGCAGTTCGTCGATCCTGGATTTTCGCAGGAAACGCCCGACTCTGGTGATGCGGTCATCGTCGTGCCTGGTGATCGCCCTTTCCTTGTCGCTGCCGGCGCCAGAGTGCTGGCGCATCGAGCGAAACTTGTAGACCGTGCAGATCTTGCCCCGGTAGCCCATGCGTTGCTGGCGAAACAGCGCAGGACCATCGGAATCCAGCCGGAT
The DNA here is from genome assembly GCF_004022825.1 of Mesorhizobium sp. M7A.F.Ca.CA.004.04.2.1. NCBI lineage: Bacteria > Pseudomonadati > Pseudomonadota > Alphaproteobacteria > Hyphomicrobiales > Phyllobacteriaceae > Mesorhizobium > Mesorhizobium sp. M7A.F.Ca.CA.004.04.2.1. The sequence continues at coordinate 982 of NZ_RZPH01001245.1, read as the reverse complement.
CAGCAGCGCTATCAACGCCAGAACGGGGGAAAGAACGATGATCAAGACAAGTGCCGAGACCCAGTCGACCGCCTGCTTGATCTTGAGATAGGCCTGGTTCGGATTGAGCGAACCAAGCGTGTTTTCCGACAGGTGCTCGATCTCGACCCGACCGGTCAGCGACTCTCTGACCTGCTTGACGTGGTATACGGGCGTTCCCGAAAGGGCCCGATCCGCGATGTATCGTTCCCATTCCGCGCCAAGATCGGCACGCAGATCAACGACCACGCCGCTGGCTCTTTCGATTATCGTACTGGTCGACTTGATCCAAAACCAATGCACACCCGGTAACGTCTTGAGGCGCTCGACATCTCCGCCGGGAATCACCACGAGCCGGTACGGATCGAGACGCCGCGTCAACAGGCTCAGGCCGAAGTACCAGAGCGTGGACTGCGTGAAACTGGCGGCAGCCTGAAACCGGCTGTACTCGAACCGAAAAAAGAAGATGGTCAGGAAAACAGCCCCGTAGGACAGGGCAAATGTCGGCAAGATGTAACTTGCCGCGGCCACGCCCGGGAAATTTCCGATGCGGCGATAAGACAAGAAGCCCACAAGGTGCGCGATGACCGCAGCGGCTACTGTTACCTGAAGATTGGCCGAATAGATGAATTCAGGATTGAAGACAATCCGGATGATCGCCGGCGCAAAAATCGCGAATGTCAGTCCGCCAAGCAGTTGAAACCGAATCCTGAACAGGAAGTGCCGGCTTCCGACAATAGTCGACGCTGCGACATTCAACGTCTTCCCCCCTTCCCCGAAGCTGCCGTATCGGCGACAGACCAGCGCGATAGTGCATCTGACCTGATCGTTCACAACAACGAATCGGACGTCTCGCCCCCCGGCGATTCGATACAGTCGAAGACCAAGAGCTACGACAGCGCGGCCGCGCCAGCAAGCATCTATTTCTCAGATCAACAGTTCGGGAAATTGAAAAGCCTGGGCT
>NZ_RZPH01001244.1:0-1530 GCF_004022825.1 Mesorhizobium sp. M7A.F.Ca.CA.004.04.2.1 | reverse complement strand
CTACAATTGTCGCTCAATGTGCCGGCGATCCGCGTGCTCGACGCGGTCGGGCCAACGCGGCTGATGGCGCGCTTCCGCCAGGCCGGCGTCAGCCCCATACTGCCGGTCAACGAAGCCCCGGGCCTGGCCATCGGTCTTGGCGGCGTCGGGGTGACATTGCGCGACCTCGTCCAGCTCTACACAGGGCTCGCCAATGGCGGCAAGACGCACACGCTGCATGACGGCACCGAGCCTGCCGATGCCGAGCGCACCAGCGCCACCATCCTCGACGGTCAGGCCAACTGGCAGATCATCGACATATTGTCAGGCGTCAAGCCGCCCGAGGGGGCCTTGCAGCGCGGCATCGCCTACAAGACCGGCACGTCCTACGGATACCGCGACGCCTGGTCGGTCGGCTTCGACGGCCGCTACGTGCTGGGCGTCTGGGTCGGCCGCCCCGATGCCGGCGCGGTGCCCGGCCTTTCCGGCTATGTCTCGGCCGCTCCCATCCTGTTCGAGGGTTTTGTCCGCTCGGGCCTCGCCACCGTCCCCTTGCCGGGCAAACCGCCCGGCATGTTCAGCCCCAGACGCGAGGACCTGCCGGTGACGCTCGCCCGCTTCGGCGCCGGGTCGGATGGCCTGGTGCAGGCGACGGTGAGCGAACCCGCACCGACCATCATCTTCCCGCCTGACGGCGCCCGCGTCGATCTCGGCACCAATTCGGCCGACGCCTCGCCACTGGTGCTGAAGCTGCAAGGCGGCCGTGCGCCGTTCCGCTGGCTCGCCAACGGCAAGCCGCTGGCAGGCATCGATCGTCGCCGCACCGCGACCTGGCAGCCCGACGGCGCCGGCTATTCGACGCTGACCGTCATCGACGCCGCAGGGCGTGCGGCGAGTGTGAAGGTGTTCGTCGAATAGATCGCGCCAAGAGATTCATGGAATTGGCTTTCCGGACGCTCGGCAGATAGCAGGATACTCACCCATGCCTGTTCCGAGGCACCCCTCGCGCAATCCGTTCTTGTCGGCAGCCTCGGCACTGGCAGCAACAATCCTTGTCGCGGCAACCACCCTCCCCGCTTTGGCCGATGCCCTGCCCGCCGGCTTCGTCCGGCTCGCCGATGTCGATCCCTCGATCCGCCAGGACATACGCTACGCCGGATCGGACAATTTTCTGCATCGCAAGGTGGACGGCTATGACGCCCCGGCCTGCATCCTCACCGAGCAGGCGGCAAAGGCACTGTCCGCCGTCCAGAAAGCGATCGCCGCCAAAGGCCTGACCCTGATGTTGTTCGATTGCTACCGCCCTGCCCGCGCCGTCGCCGACATGAATGAATGGACGCGCGATGGCGGGTCGCCCGATCCACAATGGTATCCGAAGGTCAGGCGCAGTGAGCTGATCGCCAAGGGTTATGTCGGAGAACTATCGACCCATTCACGTGGCTCGACCGTCGATGTCGCCGTCGCCCGGACGGACCGCAGGTCCAGCCCGAACCAGGCCTGCGGCGCGGGCGATGCCGACACGCTCGATTTCGGCACCGGCTTCGACTGCTT
>NZ_RZPH01001243.1:0-1530 GCF_004022825.1 Mesorhizobium sp. M7A.F.Ca.CA.004.04.2.1 | reverse complement strand
CTCGCGGCGTGATGGGCGGGTGAGCGAACAGAACGCCGACACTGCGGCGCGGAACAGCCTTTCGGCCTTTCCCGAGTCTTTTCGCACCGCGATTTGCCTGAAGTCCGAAGATGACACGAAGGATACGCCCGTACTCGACACAACCTTGACGACGCTCGACCGGGACCGTGCCGGTTCCGAGAGTGCCAAGAACAAAGTTCAAGTTAGCGACGATCCGTTAGCGTTCCGTTAACCCTCTGCCGGCCTTAATGACATTTGGAGGCGTTGCGTTGTGCTCCGGGGAAACCGAGAGGAATGCGCGAACCATGGGCATGGTACTGTCTTTCGTGCCGCGTACGGCACCAAACACCAGAGTAAAGCAAACCGCCGAAATGCCGGCAGCGGTGATCATCTTTCCCGGCATCCGCTACGAGCGGCCGCATGCCGGCGAAGTGCGGCCGGTCGATCCCGACAAGCCGGGTTCGCCAGGACCAAAACCGGTCCCGCACCACTGAGTTTCGGCGGCCACGGACCTTTGGTCCGGGATCATGTCTAGTGCATGTCGCCCAAAAGTGACCTCGGTTTTGGGAGAACGACATGCACAAAGATCCAAAGCGGGTCGTCTGAATCCGTTCAGACGCGACTCGCTTTAGAAGTCCTGCAACTCGCAGGAACTCTGTTCGAAGAAGCGCGAAACGATCGGCTTCCAGCTGCTGTCGGGCACGAAGGCGCGGATGACGAAGATGCCTTCCTCGATCGGCGCTTCGACGAAGATCGCTCCTTGAAGATCCTCTGGAAGATCCTTGCGCACGTCGATCATCTGCGCCGGCGTCAGCACGACGGCATCCAGAACGCCGCCGGTCGCTGTGTGGTCGTTGAAGGAATAGATGTTGTGGCCGCTGCGGTCATAGACCGACACCGACCAGAACGGGACATGCCCAGGTGCCTTGACGCGGACCATGCCTTCGCCCAGATCGAACCGGCAGGCCGTCGCGTAAAACAGCGGGTCGACGGATTTCACCACGGGCGCGCCACCGGCCTCGGCATCGAGCCGCGTCATCTTGTACAGATCCGACGCCATGGACAGCCGCGACCAGGCATCGCGTTCGGAAAACTCGGGCACCAGCAGCAGCACGGCGATGTGCACGATGCCGGCGCCGAGCAGACCGAGCAGGACGGCATGCAGAAGTCCGCGCATCGCAGCGTAAAAACTACGCATTGCAGCCGACCTTGACGATATGCGGCAGCGAGACGTCCGACAGGCCGGTGCTGCTGGCGATTGGCGTGTCGTAGAAGGTCAGCACGAAATACATCCTGCCGAAGCCGTCTGTCAGCAGCCAATTGCCCGGCATCGGGTGATGGCCGGCGGAAATGATCACCGAATTGTCGGGCTGGCGCACCACCCCGTAGGATTGCAGCGCCGCCAGCCGGGGTTTGCCGGTTTCGACCACGCCGAGCGACTGGTCGGCGGCATAAAGCGTCCAGAACCGTGCTGTCGGAAAATCACCCTCGATTGTGTAGGTGCATTCGCGCTTGAGCTCGGCGCCGGCG
>NZ_RZPH01001242.1:0-1531 GCF_004022825.1 Mesorhizobium sp. M7A.F.Ca.CA.004.04.2.1 | reverse complement strand
ACCCGCGGCTGAGCATGGCCGGCATGTTGGCACGGCCCAAGCGGCCGATGCTGATATTGACGCACTTATGCTTGATGAACTCCAGGATACGACTTGGCACACGGCTGGCGATGTCGATTTCGACGATGATGCGTTCGACGCGGCTTTGCCCAAGGATCTTGATCCGCGTGACGAAGCCACTGACCGGGACAATTCGGCGGATTCTCTCGATTGGCTTGCGGAGCGTTCCCAACCGGCAGAGCCGACGCGTTCGTGGAGCCGCGTGACGCCGGTTCCGCAGCAGCCGTCATTCAGTGCTCAGCCTGCGTTTGCTCAGCCGGCCGCTTCGGTGGCATCCGTGGCCGCCGCGCCGGCAGTCGCCGCCATGACGTCCTACCGTTCGTCCGAGCCGGTCGAGACCGTGGCTCCCGCTGCCCCGGTGCCGGCGCCCCAATCGCGCCAGCCTGCGCATTACGAAGACATGCCCGACGTCGAAACGGTCGATGTACCCGAGCGTGTCGTCGCGCTAGCCGACGATCTCGATATTCCCGAACTGCACTTCGAGGAAGACCAGCCGGCGTCGTCTGGCTACGACGATCTCGATGCGGAGTTCTCCAGCCTTCTCTCCGAGATGAACGCGGTGGAGGTCGCTCCTGTTCCCACGAGCAATGTGGCCAGCGCGTCTTACGATGATGACTCCTATGCCGCGGGCTTCAAGCCGGGCTATGACAGCCTCAAGCCGGCATATGACGGGGTCAAGCCGGGCTACGACGGGCTCAAGCCGGGCTATGAGCCGGAAGCGCGGACCTATGCCGCGCGGCCGATGGACATGTCCGCCCGCGCGGCGGCGCCCACGGGTTATGCCGACGCCTCCGGCTTCGACCTCGACGGCCTGCCAGGGAGCCAGCCGGTTTCGCAAGCCGATGATTTTACTGTCGATGAACTCGACTACGATCCCGAACTCGACGAGGCTATGGCTGTTCCGGGTCTCGGCGAGCGTGAGGCCGGGAGGCCGACGCGCGGACGCGGACTGTTCATCGCCGCGATTGTCGGCGCGGTCGCGGTCGCGGGCGGTCTCGGGGCCTTTGCGCTGTCCTTTGGCGGCAAGGGCGGCAGCGAAGCGCCTGTCATCGTCAAGGCCGACAACGCGCCGATCAAGGTCAAGCCGGAGAATCCGGGCGGCGCCGTGGTGCCCAATCAGGACAACAAGGTCTACGACGCGGTCAGGGGCGCCAAGCCAGCCGAGCCGGTCCAGGAAAAGCTGGTCACCAACGTCGAAGAGCCAGTGGACGTCCAGGCGAAAGATCCGGCCCGCGCCATCGACCTTTCGCCGGACCAGAATGCAGCCGCCGCTGGAACCGATGTCGGCAATGCCGCGCCGATGGCCGGCGCCGCTTCGGCCGACAACGCTTCTGCCGACAATACGGCGCCCGCGCCCAAGTCCGAGGACCGCATTGCGCAGGTGCTGCAGGATGCCGACAAGGGCACCAATGCCGATGTCGTCGCCGTTGCGCCGCGCAAGGTGAGGACCATGGTGGTCAAGTCGGACGGT
>NZ_RZPH01001241.1:0-1531 GCF_004022825.1 Mesorhizobium sp. M7A.F.Ca.CA.004.04.2.1 | reverse complement strand
CGGTCGCACCGACCTTACCATCGCGCCGCTGGTTCTGGGCGGCAATGTCTTCGGCTGGACCGCCGACGAGAAAACCTCGTTCGACCTGCTCGACCGCTTCGTCGGCGCCGGCCTCAACGCCATCGATACGGCGGATGCCTATTCGCGCTGGGTTCCCGGCCACAAAGGCGGTGAATCGGAAACCATCATCGGCAAATGGATGAAAGACCGTGGCAATCGCGACAAGGTCGTGGTGATCACGAAGGTCGGTTCGGATATGGGGCAGGGGCACAAGGACCTGTCCGCCGCATACATCGAAAAGGCCGTCGACGCATCGCTGAAGCGGCTGCAGACCGAAGTCATCGATCTCTATCTGTCGCACTGGCCGGACCCCGCAACGCCCTATGAAGAAACGCTTGGCGCCTACGAGAAGCTGCTCGCCAAGGGCAAAATCCGCTATGCCGGCTGTTCGAATCTCGACGCCGGCCAGTTGCGTGCCGCACTCGATGTGGCGAGCTTGCGCAGTCTGTCGCGCTACGAGGTGCTGCAGCCGGAATACAATCTCTACGATCGCTCGTCCTTCGATGGGCCGTTGCGCGATCTGTGCGTGGCCGAGGACATCGGCGTCATCACCTATTTCAGCCTGGCCAAGGGTTTTCTCAGCGGCAAATACCGCAGCGATGCCGATCTCGGTCAAAGCCCGCGCGGCGGTGGCGTGAAAGACTATCTCAATGCGCGCGGCATGCGCATCCTTGCGGCACTCGACGCGGTTTCATCAAGGCATTCGGCCAAGCAGGCGGAAGTCGCGCTTGCCTGGGTGATTGCGCGGCCGGGTGTCACCGCGCCGATCGCCAGCGCCACCAAGCCTGAACAGATGGACAGCCTGATCAGGGCGGCGTCGCTGAAACTGACCGCCGCCGACATGGCCGAACTCGACAAAGCGAGCGGCTGAAGCTTCAGGCGCGACGCCTCGCACGAACGTCCAAGACGCCACTCTGGTCCTGCCATACCGTCTCTTCGCGCAAGGCAGGACAGAGGAGAGATGACTGAGCCGCTTCTTTCGCAGCCGGACTTTTGGGGGCAACTTCTCGCGCTCGTGCTTGCCGCCCTGGTGATCATGGGCAGCCCGGGTCCGGCAACGATAAGCGTTACCGCCGTTGGGGCCGCCTTCGGTTTGCGCCACTCGCTGGGCTATGCCTGGGGAATCATCCTGGGCACGATCGCCGTGCTTCTGGTTGTCGCGACCGGGGTCATGGCGGTGCTTACCTCGATGCCGAAGCTGGCGCCGTTGCTGGCTTTCGCCTCGGCGGCCTACATCCTCTATCTCGCCTTCAAGATCGCCACGGCGCCGCCCATGGCAGCACGCGGCGCGGAGGCTTCGTGTCCAACATGGCTGGCTGGATTCCTTCTCGCGGTCGCCAATCCGAAGGCCTATGTGGCAATCGCCGCCGTGTTCGCCGGTGCTTCGCCCAAACAGGGTAACACTGAGCTTGGTCCATGGCTGAAGCTGATGGCTCTCGCGCTGATGATCGTCGCCATCCATGCTCTGTGG
>NZ_RZPH01000123.1:0-9379 GCF_004022825.1 Mesorhizobium sp. M7A.F.Ca.CA.004.04.2.1 | reverse complement strand
GCTTATACCCGCCAATTTGCCGAAGGCTGGCGGGACAGCGGGGAGCGCGAAGGATCGCCGACGTCCGCTTTCGTTCCGCCCTTGGCATGGCCTTGCCTACTGAAAATTGCGGCCCTTGGGCATGACCCTTTCCGCTTCTTCCGACAGCGTTGCGAGATCCTGCCGGATCGGCGCGCTTTGTTTGGCGGGGCTGGAGCGATCCGAACCGTCCTTGGCGAGGTCTCTCGGAGGAACCGCTGGTGCGGCCCCGCTGACCTTCTCCAGAAGCACGGTCAGCCAGGGCGTCAGATCCTCGATCCTCTCGGCGACGATGTGGACCACGCCCGATTCCGACTGCAATTTTCCGGTGACCTTGACGAACCGGGCGCCCATGACGATCGGCCGGTAACGGTCGAAGGTCCTTTGCCAGAAGATGACGTTGGCAACCGCCTTGTCGTCCTCCAGCGTCAGGAAGATCGCATTGCCCTTGCCGGGGCGCTGCCGCACCAGCACGAGGCCGGCGACGGAGACGCGCCTGCCGTCGCGCACGGAAGGCAGGTTCGCATTGGGGATGACGCCGGCGCGGTCGAGCCGCTCGCGCAGGAAGGCGACCGGATGCGCCTTCAGCGACAGGCCGAGCGCGCGGTAATCATGGATGACATGCTCGCCGAGCGGCATTTTCGGCAGCTTCGTCTCAGGCTCCAGCTCGCGCAGGCGAAGCGCCGGCTGGTCGAACAGCGGCAGCCTTTCGGCGGCGCTCTTGCCGTCGAGCGCGCGCACCGCCCACAAGGCTTGGCGACGATCAAGGCCGAGCGAACGGAAGGCATCGGCCTGCGCCAGCCGCTCGATGTCGCCGACATCGAGGCCGGAGCGCAGCCAGACATCCCTGACGGATACGTAGCCTGAGCCGCGCTGTTCGACGAAGGCCGCCATGCGCTCCTTCGACAGGCCCTTGATCTGGCGGAAGCCGAGCCGCACGGCATGCTTCGTCTCGATGACGCCGCGCATCTCGGCATGGCGTGGGAGGATGCGGGCCGGATCGAACGGCGCCTTTTCCAGCGTGCAATCCCACACCGAAAAATTGACGTCGACATCGCGAATGTCGACGCCATGGTCGCTTGCGTCGCGCACCAGCTGGGCCGGCTGGTAAAACCCCATCGGCTGCGAATTCAGGATCGCGGCGCAGAACACGTCGGGATAGAAGGTCTTGAACCAGCAGGAGGCGTAGACGAGCAGGGCGAAGGAAGCGGCATGGCTTTCGGGAAAGCCATATTCGCCAAAGCCCTCGATCTGCTTGAAACAGCGCTCGGCGAAGTCCTTCGTGTAGCCCTTGCCGACCATGCCATTGATCATACGGTCGCGGTAATTGCCGATGGTGCCGGTGCGCTTGAAGGTGGCCATGGCGCGGCGCAGTTCATCGGCCTCGCCCGGTTTGAAACCGCCGGCGACGATGGCGATATTCATCGCCTGCTCCTGGAACAGCGGCACACCTAGTGTCTTGCTGAGGATCGCCTCCAGCTCCGGTTTTTGATACTCGGGTTTTTCCTTGCCCTGCCGGCGGCGCAGATAGGGGTGGACCATGTCGCCCTGGATCGGGCCCGGCCGCACGATCGCCACCTCGATGACAAGGTCATAAAAGGTTTTCGGCTCAAGGCGCGGCAGCATCGACATCTGCGCCCGCGATTCAATCTGAAAGACGCCCAATGTGTCGGCACGGCAGATCATATCGTAGACCCGGGCGTCTTCTGCCGGCAGGGTGGCCAGCACATAAGGTCGGCCGTATTTGTCTCGCGCCTTTGGATAGTGGTCAGTAAGCAAGGTGAAGGCGCGCTGGAGGCAGGTCAGCATGCCGAGCGCCAGCACGTCGACTTTCAGGATCTTCACCGCGTCGAGATCGTCCTTGTCCCATTCGACCATCTTGCGCTCGTCCATCGCCGTCTTGACGATGGGCACGATCTCGTCGAGCCGGTCCCTGGTTATGACGAAGCCGCCGACATGCTGCGACAGATGGCGGGGGAAGCCCATGATCTCATTGGCACGCTCCATCACGTGCCTCGACACCGGATCGGTGCGGTCGAGGCCGCCGGCGCGGGCTTCCTTCTCGCCAAGCTCCGATGTCGACCAACCCCAGATCGAGCCGGAAAGCGATGCCCTGACATCCTCGGACAGGCCCATCGCCTTCGACACTTCGCGCAGCGCCGAACGGCCGCGATAGCTGATGACGGCGGCCGCAAGTGCCGTGCGCTTGCCGCTGTATTTCTCGTAGATGTACTGGATTACGGTTTCGCGCTTTTCGTGCTCGAAATCGACGTCGATATCCGGCGGCTCGTTTCTCTCCTCGGAAATGAAGCGCTCGAAGAGCGAATCGATTTTTTCCGGTCCTACTTCGGTGATGCCGATGCAGAAGCAGACGACCGAATTGGCGGCCGATCCACGTCCCTGGCAGAGAATATCCTTGTTGCGCGCGAACTTGACGATGTCGTAGACAGTCAGGAAATAGCGGGCATAGTTGAGGCGTTCGATCAAAGCGAGCTCTTCCTCGATGCGCCTGGTCACCGAATCCGGCACACCCGCCGGATAGCGGTTGGCCGCTCCCTCCCGCGCCAGCCGCTCCAGTTCAGCCTGTGGGCCAAGACCCGATTCCGTCGGCTCGTCCGGATAATTGTACTGAAGGTCGCTCAACGAAAAGGTCAGTTCTTCCGCAAACCGCAGCGTCTCGGCCAGCGCTTGCGGATGCCTGCGGAACAGGCGCGCCATCTCCATTGGCGGCTTCAGATGACGCTCGGCATTGGCGCTGAGTTGCAGCCCGACCTCGGCGACGGGCGTGTTGAGGCGGATCGCGGTCAGCACGTCCTGCAGCGGGCGCCGTTCGGCCGTGTGGTAGAGAACGTCGTTGGTCGCCATCAGCGGAATACCGACGCTCTCGGCAAGCGCCGCGGCCTGCTCGATGCGGAAACGGTCATTGCCGGCGTAGTCGGGCGAAACGCCAAGCCGCAGGTACCTGCCGAAGCGGCCTTTGAGGTCTCCAAGCAGGGGAAGACTATCTTCCGCGCCCGCCGACAGACCGGGCAGGACCGCCAGCGACATCAGGTCACCCCATTCGAGGAGGTCGCCGCGCTGGAGAAGGGTGGCGCCTTTTTCGTTCTCGTCGCGCAGATTGGCTTGGGTAAGCATGCGGCACAGATGTCCCCAGCCCTTGCGGTCCTGGGGATAGGCGAGGATGTCCGGCGTGCCGTCGCCGAAAACCAGCCGGCAGCCGGGGTGATAGGAGAGCTTTTCGACCTTGGCCTGCTGCCAGGCGCGCACCACGCCGGCCACCGTGTTGCGGTCGGCAAGCCCGATCGCGGAGAAGCCCAGGAGCTTGGCCGCGACCACCAGCTCCTCCGGCTTGGAGGCGCCGCGCAGGAAGGAGAAATTCGACTGGATGCCGAATTCGGCATAGGGGATGACGGTCAGCGCGTTCATGCGAAGACACCATGCATGAACCAGCGCGGCGGTACCTGCGTGTTGCCGTAAAGACCTTGCCGGTAGAGCCAATAGCGGCGGCCATCGGCATCCTCGATGCGGAAATAGTCGCGCGTCGATGCCGCCTCGTCGCTTGGCGCTTCCCGCCACCATTCGGCGGCGATGCGTTCCGGCCCTTCGGCGCGCGTGACCCGGTAGAGCGCGCGCCGCCAGCGGAAGTGCAGCGGTGGTCCTTCCGGCATTTCAGTGGCCGGCACATCGATGGGTTCGGGCGAGCGGAACAGCCGGATTGGCCGTTCCGGCGGAAAAATGGTTTGTGGCGCCTGCAGCCTGCCGGGCTTTTTCGGCGGCGTGGTCCGGCGCGGCGCTTCGGTGAAGGGGATCGTGGCGACAGCACGCTCCGGCAGATGGCTCTCGACCGCGACCGGCCGGAGAACCGCGCCCTCGCCGAGCCGGGCGCGGATGCGGTCGGCGAACAGCGCGATATCGGCGCCATCGTCGATCGTTTCACCAGTCAGATCAGCCTGCTGCATGTCGAAGGTGGCTGCCGCCAACACCGAGAGCCGCACCAGATCGAAACCATAGCCGGCATCGATATCCTGCTCGAGCGCGGCCAGCCTCTCATGGAACAGTTTCTGGATCAGCATGGGTTCGCGCATCGGCCGCGAGGTGCCGATGGCGATGCGGCTGACGGCGCCGTCGACGCGAAAGAGCAGCAGCGCCAGTGTCCTGGCACCCTCGCCGCGGCGTTCGAGATCGGTTTTCAAGGTCGCCGCCAGCATGCCCACCAGCCGTTCGATGTCCTCGGTCAGGGTGACGGGTTCGGCGAGGTGGCGTTCGACCGAAAGCGGCGCGACGGGAAGGCGCGGCGACACCGCTTCGTCGAGACGGCCAAGCGCCTGGTCGAGGCGCAGGAGCAGCAAGGCGCCAAAGCGGCGGGCGAGCGGCGCGCGCGGTGCCGCCATGACGGCGCCCGCCGTGCGCAGGCCGACGCTTTCCAGGCTGGTGCGGGTCGCCGGCTCGATGCGCAGTGCGGCCAGCGGCAGGGGTGCCAGCAGCGCTTCCTCCTCGCCTGACACAATGATGCGGTCACTGCAAAAGCGTGCCGCCGCCCAGGCCGCGCCAGGCGTCGCGGCAAGCCCGGCTCGGACATCGAAACCCTGATGGAAGAAGCGCGACAGGATCTCGTCCAGCATGGCGCGTTCGCCGCCGAACAGATGGGTGCAGCCGGTGACGTCGAGAAACAGACCGTCCGCGCCATCCAGCGCCACCAGCGGGGTGTAGCGGTCGCACCAGTCGGCAAGGCCTTCGAGCAGACGGCGGTCGGCTTCCGGATCGGCCTCGACGATGTCGATCGACGGATGCATGGCGCGCGCATCGGCAATGCCCATGTCGCGCTTCAGGTGCAGCGCCTCAGCCCGCTCGTCGAGGGCCGAGATGCGCTGCGCGTTGCGGTCGCGATGGCTGATCACGAGCGGCGGGTGAGAGAGGTGATCCGACGGCCGGGAACGCCAGGACCGCCCCAGACGCTGGCGCAGGATCCTTTCCGCCGCCAGATAGGGAAACCACAGGGACAGGATTCTTTGTCCGGTCTCTTCCCTCGCTCCTTTTTTCGTCGCCCCATCTTTCGTCGAATGCGCGTTCATCGGGGTTCCACTCCAGTGTGAATTGTCCAGGCAGGGCTGTGCGGCTCTTGCCGATGGTGAGGGCGAAGGCCGGGCGGCCGATCGAGCCGGCCAGCGGCCCGGCGATGGTGTCGCGCGGCACCGCCGGCGCCGAGGCGACGATGAGGCGGACAGGGGCGGCCGTCGGTTCGGGTTCGGCCGCCTGCCGCAGCAGGAACACCGGCCGGCCGGCCGCTTGCGCCCTTGCATGCAGCCGGCGTGTCGCGGTCAGGTCCAGCCGCTGCGGATTGCCGCGGATTTCCAGGATGACCGCGGCGAGCGCTGTCATCCGGGCCGCCTCCTCGGCGACCCACAGCGCATCGACAAGCCTTGGCGCCTCGGAAAACAGCAATTGCTCCGGCTCGATGCCGAACGAGGCGTGAAGCCCCCTTGCATAGGGAAAGCCGGCCTCGCGGAAAATCTCCGATGTGCCGATCCACAGCACCGGCAGCCCCGGCGTTTGCTTGAGGATCAGACTGGTGAGCGACAAAGCGAAGCCGGCGACGGCCCCGGCATCGCGGGTTTGCGTGCCATGGATTTCACTCAGGGCGGCCTTCGGCAGGCCGCCGCTCAGGGCGGCGTCGAGGCGCTCGACACCGATAGGCAGAAACGCATCCGGCAACGCCGCGGCAATGCCACGCCGGACGATTGTGAGATCGGTGTTGGCGTCGGCGTGAAGGGGCGCGGCGGCCGGCGCGGCCAAGCGCTCGGGCAGCGTTCCCTCGATTTTCGCGATCTGGCGGCGCAGGGCAAAAACAGTCTCCCGCGCCACGGCGGTCATCGCCATGACGGTCAGCTTCCACTCACAATTGTTCCTGTTATGTTCCCTATAGATTCCAGAGGGGGACCCAGGAGTCAAGCAGAGTCATGGGGAATTTATTCCTCTCGGCAGGGATGGCGCAGGCGCATCGGCCCGTTCATTTGCCGATTCCGGTGCGAAAGCCTATATGCCGGGATCAAAGGACAAAGCATGGCCCGCATCTACAAGACCCGCACCTGGCACGACGAACTCTCGCCCTCGATGGACGAAATGGAGTTCCTGGCGCTGGAGGCGTATGCGCATCTGCCGGAGGATTTTCGCAAGCTGACCGGCGAGATCGTCATCCAGATCGCCGAGTTCCCGACCGACGAGATCATGGACGACCTGTCGCTGGAAACGCCCTTCGACCTGCTCGGCCTGTTCGAGGGACGCGGCATCGCCGAGCGCTGGAACCCGCAGACCGGCGAAGGCCCGAACCGCATCACGCTCTACCGCCGCGCCATCCTCGATTACTGGTCCGAAAACGAAGAAACGCTGGGCGACATCGTCACCCACGTGCTGATCCACGAGATCGGCCACCATTTCGGCCTGTCGGACGATGATATGGAGAAGATCGAAGAGGCGGCCGAGTAGCACTCAGATGACGGAAGCAGAATTTGCCGACCTGATCGATTGCAATTGGCCGTACCACGACATTTCACAAAGCCGGGAACTGATCGCAACCGCCATCGGGATTTCGCCGAATGCCGCTTTCCTCGCACTTAGTGAGCTTTGCCATCTGCCCGCAAGTGCTGCCATCGAACCGGCCACTCTCGTTGCCCTGGTCGATTTCTGGCTATCCGAATTCGACCACCCGATGGCACCTATGACAGCGGAATGCGCGATCTCCATGATTGAACGCAAGCGGTTGCCGGTTCCTGAAATCCTTACGAGAATGGATTCCGTCTCCGGCTATCCCGGTCTCCTTGCAGCGCTATCGATCCTCTATTTCGGCTGCGATGACGTCGAGGGCCGCGCAGACGCACGGTTCAACGAAATCAGAGCCGCCTGGGAAAATCTGGCGTAGCTGGTTACTGATCGACCAAGCGCTGTATTCGGCCCTCATTCCTGACCGTCGATATCCTTGACTACTGGTCCGAGAACGAAGAGACGCTGGGCGACATCCACGAGATCGGTCACCATTCGGCCTGTCGGACGATGATATGGAGAAGTTCGAAGAAGCGGCCGAGTAGCCCCACACCTTCGTCATCCTAGGGCGGAGCAAGGAGCGAAGCGACGCGGCGCAGACCCTAGGATCCATGCCGTGACGGCGATGCTATGCTCCGGCGGTGCAAGAAACCCGAGCGGCTACCAGCCGGTTCCACGAAAGAGCTCGAACCACTCCGGATTGGCCGTTTCGATCAGCTCGATCTTCCATTGTCGAGGCCAGCGCTTCAATGACTTCTCGCGCTGGATGGCATCGGTAATGTCGAAATATTCCTCGTACCACACCAGCCGCTGTACGCTGTAGCGACTCGTGAAGCGCGAGCCCTGGCCGGCCTTGTGCTCAGGCATTCGACGGCCGAGATCGTTGGTGACGCCGATATAGATGGTGCCGCGGTTCTGACTCGCGGTCATATAGACGTAGCCGGTCGTGGTTTCAGGGTAGCGAGCGTTGATGCGCGCACAAGCGCCATTTTGATCCGCCGCATTCTACGGCCAATGTCACGGCATGGATCCTAGGGTCTGCGCCGCGTCGCTTCGCTCCTTGCTCCGCCCTAGGATGACGAAGAAAGAGAGAGTCCTCAGCGCTGTCCCCTACCAGTCACTCAGCTTGGTATCGGGCCCGTATTCCTGGCCGTCGACATCCTTGACCACGGCCTGGCCGCAACGCATCGTCTTGGCCTTCTTGTCGTAGGCATAGGTCGGCGAGCCGAACAGGTGCCAGCCCTTGTTCAGCGCCGCCGTCACCTTGTGGCAGAAGCTGGCATCGTCCGGGCCGGACAGAAAGCGGTAGAGTTTCATTGTTCAGTCCTGTCGTGAGTAGCCATAGCCCGCTCGCATCCATCGAGCATTTATGCCCCGATGGCGGCTGCCTTCGCCAGCAGTTTTTCGGCCTGCGCCAAGTGCAGGCGCTCGACCATCCTGCCGTTCAGCGCGATCACGCCCTTGCCGGCATTCTCGGCGAGCGCGAAGGCTTCCTTCACCGAGCGCGCCTCGGCCACGGCTTCCGCGGACGGTGCGAAGGCACGGTTGGCGGCTTCGATCTGGGCCGGGTGGATGAGGCTCTTGCCGTCGAACCCCATGGCCGCGGCTTCCGCGCATTCATGGGTGAAAGCGCCGAGGTTGCGAAAATCGTTGGAGACCCCGTCGAGCATGTCGATGCCGCCGGCGCGCGCGGCCAGCACCATCTGCATCAGCCATGGCACGAGGTAGCGTCGGTCAGGCGTTGCCAGAATGCCGGTCTCCTTGACCAGGTCATTCGTTCCGGCAACGAAACAACTGAGCCGCGAGGCCGGGTCACGGCCAAGCTCGGCGATGGCGCCGATGTTGAGCAGCGCCTTGGGCGTCTCGATCATCGCCCACAGTTTCACGCTATCGGGGACAAAATTGTCGTCGAGCACATCGCCGGCCTCGAGCAGGTCGCGCGGCGTGTCGACCTTGGGCAACAGGATGCCGTCGGGCTCGCAGCCTGCGGCAGCCAGCAGGTCGTCGGCGCCCCATTCGGTTGCCAGAGCATTGATGCGCACGATCATCTCGCAGCGTTCGTTGGGGCGGTTGGCGAAAATGCCGGCCAGTTTTTCGCGAGCGGCGATCTTGTCGGCCGGGGCTACGGCATCCTCGAGGTCGATGATGATGGCGTCGCAGGCAAGCTGCGCGATCTTGGCCAGGGCCTTGTCGTTGGAGGCCGGGATGTAGAGCACGGAGCGGCGCGGGCGGTAGGTTTCCATGGGTGATCTATGCCGCGTGCGGGCAGGTGAGGCAAGCGCGCAGGGCTGTGCCTGAGGCGAGCCATCGCGAAAGCTGGTGCTGCCCCTCACTGTCCTGCCGGACATCTCTCCCCGTAAACGGGGCGAGAGGAGATGGCGGCAACGCCGGCGCCTTTCTTGCGACGCTGGAGATTGGCGAAACCGGCGACAAGAGCGTCCCTCGCCCCGTTTACGGGGAGAGGATGCCGGCAGGCAGGTGAGGGGCAGCGCCGACGTTAGAAAGATGGCGAATTCGACCTCAACAATTGCCTGCACGAAAACTGCACAGGCCTGCGGAAAACCTCCTCCGATCCGCCTCACCCTTTCCCCGCCGGCCTGACAAACAGACGGCATGCAAAACCGAGCAAAACCCCGATGGTCCCTGCCTTACCGGCTGCGCCGCGAAGACTGGTGGCTGGCCGATGCGCCGCGCGTGTGTCCCGTCGCAATCCTCATTCCCTTTGTCCGCAACAGCCCGCCGGCAACCCGGCGGGACGCCATCAGGAAAGCCCGATCATGACAGCGTTGCTCTCCGCCGCGCCGAGCTATTGCAGCCGCTTCGG
>NZ_RZPH01001240.1:0-1532 GCF_004022825.1 Mesorhizobium sp. M7A.F.Ca.CA.004.04.2.1 | reverse complement strand
GTCGTGGACTTCGCCGATCTTGTGCGACTTGCCCGTGTAGTAGAGGACGCGCTCGGTGGTCGTCGTCTTGCCGGCGTCAATATGCGCCATGATACCGAAATTGCGGTAGTCTTCGATTTTGTATTCGCGGGCCATCGTAGCTGCCTCTCAGTCTCGTTCGCGCTTTACCAGCGGTAGTGCGCGAAAGCGCGGTTGGCTTCAGCCATCTTGTGGGTGTCTTCACGCTTCTTGACAGCCGTGCCGCGGTTGTTGGCCGCATCCATCAGCTCGCCGGAGAGGCGGTCGACCATCGTGGTCTCATTGCGATTGCGGGCCGCAGCGATCAGCCAGCGAATGGCCAATGCCTGGCGGCGCTCGGGGCGCACGTCGACCGGAACCTGGTAGGTGGCGCCACCGACACGACGCGAACGCACTTCAACATGCGGCGCGACATTGTCGAGCGCCTGATGGAAGACGGTGACCGGCTCCTGCTTGGTCTTCGACTGAACCTGGTCGAGCGCGCCGTAGACGATGGTCTCGGCGACCGACTTCTTGCCGTCATACATGACGGCGTTCATGAACTTGGTGACGATCAGATCGCCGAACTTCGGGTCCGGATTGATCTCACGCTTTTCTGCACTGTGACGACGCGACATGGTTTTTGTCTCTCAATCTCATAACCCGACGCACCCAAGGAGCGCCAAGGCCGGAAAATCTTACTTCGGACGCCCCTTACTTCGGACGCTTGGCGCCGTACTTCGAACGGCGCTGCTTGCGGTTCTTCACACCCTGCGTGTCGAGCACGCCGCGGATGATGTGGTAGCGAACGCCCGGAAGATCCTTGACGCGGCCGCCGCGGATCATCACCACGGAGTGTTCCTGAAGGTTGTGGCCTTCGCCGGGGATGTACCCGATCACTTCAAAACCATTGGTCAGGCGGATCTTGGCCACCTTGCGCAGCGCCGAGTTCGGCTTCTTCGGCGTCGTTGTATAGACGCGCGTGCAGACGCCCCGCTTCTGCGGGTTCTGCTGCATGGCCGGGACCTTGTTGCGCTTCACCGGCGCAATGCGCGGCTTGCGGATCAGCTGGTTGACGGTAGGCATTAAACCCTCTTGTCTCTCAATTCCGTGTCTCGCCCGGTCAGGGCCGCTCAAAGCGTCATTTCCATACGCAAATTCGGGCCATAAGCCGCGCCTCGCGGTCTTGCCCGAACAAAAGGCAGAGGAAGCGGAAGCCGCTTCGTGCACGCCGGAAATGTCTTTTCGCTCGTAAAACGAACCCTGTTTGAGGCAAACTCCAAAGCGTGTCGCTTCGGAAGGGAGAGCCTCACATCGGTTCTGACTGGGCGGCTTCTACTCGTAAGACCGCGGACCGTCAAGCCCGGAGCATCAAATATTGCGCGCCGACCAAGGCTTGGCAGCCATGCGAAAACCGCATGTAATTTTCTTTCGCATTTTTGCAAGAGCGAGGAAGAAAGTGACAAGCCTTCAGGCAAAGTGAATGGGTTTGCGCTGTTGCGCGGCCTTGCTTCATGCGAAAAGGCCGCATGAGC
>NZ_RZPH01001239.1:0-1533 GCF_004022825.1 Mesorhizobium sp. M7A.F.Ca.CA.004.04.2.1 | reverse complement strand
CAGGATGCCCGTCCTGTTTTCGTAGAGTGCGATGCCGCCGGGCGAATGGCCGGGCGTGTGGATCACCTCGAAGGCACGGTCGCCGAGATCGACGACATCGCCCTGGCCGAGCAAACGGCCGGCGGGCGCAGGCAGAATGCCGTAGCGCGCCGTGTCCCAGCCTTGCGGCATGCGATCGAACATCTCGTCGGTCGCATAGGTGCCGGCTGCCGTCCATTCATTGCGCGGATCGGCGAGGATGCCGGCCTCGGCGGCGTGCACGCAACGCTCGGGAAATTCGTGGTGGCAACCGATATGGTCGAAATGCGTGTGGCTGGCGACGCAAATCAGCTTGCGCTCGCTCACCAGCGGTACATGGCGCCGGAGGCTGAAATGGCCGAGGCCGGTGTCGAAGAGGAGATCGCGATCGCGACCGCGCACATGCCACATATTGCAGCGGAAGAACGGCTTTATCCACGGCTCGTGGATCAAGGTCACGCCATCGCTCATGCGGATGGTTTCGTACCAGTCGGGTGCCTCAATGAGCGGAAGTGTTGCCATGTTCAATCCGTCAGAAAAGCTCAGTCCGTCAGCAGAATAATCTGGTCGGTATTGCAGGAAATCGCGACCGTGTCGCCCGGCTGGACGGCCGCCGTCGCGGGCAATTTGGCGATGAAGTGAAGCGAGGGGTCCTCGATGGAAACCGCAAGCACGCGCTTGAAACTGCCCTGGAAGACCACGTCGCTCACTCTGGCCGCGCCGAGCCTGACACTGCCGCTGGCCTCGCCGAGGACAAGATGCTCCGGCCGTATGGCCAGCGCAACGGCGGAGCCCACCGGCAGCGCGCCGGGCAGCGAGACCGGCCCGACGGGCGTGGCGACGGTGCTTGTCCTCTCCTTCGCCTCCGTGACTGTGCCGGCAAGGATCGAGCTTTCGCCCATGAAGGTGGCGGAAAAGCGCGTCGCCGGCCTGTGATAGACGCGCTCGGGCGGGCCTTCGTCCTCGATGCGCCCGTCATTCATCACCACACAATGGTCGGCCAGCGCCATCGCTTCTTCCTGGTCGTGGGTGACGTGGATGAAGGCGGTGCCGACGCGCTTCTGGATCGCTTTCAACTCGTCCTGCATCTGCCGGCGTAATTTGAGATCGAGCGCGCCGAGCGGCTCGTCGAGCAGAAGCACCGCCGGCTCGATCACCAGCGCCCGCGCCAGCGCCACGCGCTGCCGCTGGCCGCCGGAAAGCTGATGCGGCTTCTTGTCGAAGGCGGAGGCGAGGCCGACCAGCGCAAGCGCTTCACGCGCCTTTGCCGCCCGGGTAGCGCCGTCGACGCCCTGCATGCGCAGGCCGAAGCCGACATTGCTGCCGACGCTCATATGCGGGAACAGCGCATAGTCCTGGAACACCGTCGTCGTCGGCCGCTTGGCCGGCGGCACCGAGGTGCAGTCCTCGCCACGGATGAACACCTTGCCTTCGCTGGGGGTGACGAAGCCGCCCAGAATGGAGAGCAGCGTCGTCTTGCCGGAGCCGGACGGCCCGAGCAGGATGGTGTAGCTG
>NZ_RZPH01001238.1:0-1536 GCF_004022825.1 Mesorhizobium sp. M7A.F.Ca.CA.004.04.2.1 | reverse complement strand
CCAAACATGCCATCGAGGGTTATTCGGAGTCGCTCGATCACGAATTGCGCCCGTTCGGCATCCGCGTTTCGCTGGTGGAGCCCGCCTATACCCGCACGGCATTCGAGGACAATCTTGCCGCCCCCGACCGGTCGCTCGAAATCTACGACTCCGCGCGTGCCGGGATGACTGTATCCGTGCGGAAATCGATGGAAAAAGGCGATGCGCCCGAAGTGGTCGCCAGCACCGTTTTGGCCGCGGCGACCGATCCTGCGCCGAAGAAACGCTATGCGGCGGGAAAAATGGCGCGCCAGGTCAGTTTCCTGCGTCGTTTCGTCCCCGCGTCCGCATTCGACAAGAGCCTGCGCAAGCAGCTTGGGCTGCCGGCCTGAAATCGAGCGCTGCCTTGGCGCGTCAGCGAGCAGCCGCCTGTTTCTCGAGCCTGCGGGCGTATTGCGTCAGCGGAAAGCACATGACGAAGAAGATCAGAGCCACCAGCCCGTAGACCTTGAACGGTTCGAAGGTCGCATTGTTGATGGCGTTGGAGGTCCGCACCAGCTCCTCGAAGCCGATGATCGAAGTGAGCGCGGTCGATTTGATCAGCTGAACCAGGAAGCCGACGGTGGGTGCGCGGGTGATCGAAAAGGCCTGCGGCAGGATGATCAGCCTCAGCTCCTGCAGATAGTGCAGGCCAAGGCTTGCGCCGGCGTCCCATTGCCCCAGGGGTAGCGCCGCGACGCCGGAGCGCCAGATTTCGGCGAGATAGGCGCTGGCGAAGAAGGTGAGGCCGAGCGCCGCCGCCGTCCACGGTTCGATGCGCAGGCCGAGCATCGGCAGCCCGAAGAACATCAGGAACAGCTGCATCAAGAGCGGCGTTCCCTGGAACAGGGCGATGTAGCCCGAGGCTATGCGCCTGCTCCACTTGTTTTTGGCGATCCTGAAGAATAGCACGACCAGGCCGACGATGCCGCCGCCGATGAAGGCGGCCAGCGATAGCAGCACCGTCCAGCGGGCGGCGAGCAGCAGGTTGCGCACGATGTCCCAGGAGGTGAACTCGATCATGATACGCCGGCTCCGAGCGCACGGCGCCCGCCTGACACCAGCAGCCGGCGCAAGGCCATCGACAGAGCGAGATAGACCAGCGTCACGACGAAATAGGTCTCGAAGGAGCGGAAGGTGCGCGCCTGCAGCATGTCGGCCTCGTAGGTCAGTTCACGCACGGCGATCTGCGACACCACGGCCGACTCCAGCATCATGATGACGATCTGGCTGGTCAGCGCCGGAAAGATCACCTTGAGCGCCTGCGGCAGCACGATCTTGATGAACACCTGGCGGGGCCGCAGCCCAAGCGCGAGCGCTGCTTCTGTCTGTCCGCCGGGCACGGCGTCAAGCCCGGCGCCGACGATCTCGATCGTGTAGGCCGCCATGTTGAGCGTCATCGCCAGCATGGCGGCCAGGAGCGGGTCGAGCCGGATGCCGAGGCTGGGCAGCCCGAAAAAGATGAAGAACAGCTGCACCAGGAACGGCGTGTTGCGCATCACCTCGACGTAACAGGCG
>NZ_RZPH01001237.1:0-1537 GCF_004022825.1 Mesorhizobium sp. M7A.F.Ca.CA.004.04.2.1 | reverse complement strand
GGCCTGAAGCGTCCCATCACGGTGACCACGAGGAATGTCGACGAAAGCGCTTTCACGCACGACCTGGTGTGCGGCCAGGGGCGGATCGAGGCCTTCAGGTTGCTTGGCCAGACCGAGATTCCCGCGTTTGTGATAGAGGCAACCAAGGCCGAGGCGCTGGTCAAAGGCTTGGTGGAAAATTGTGCTCGCCGGTATCATACCGCTTATGACCTGCTTCGCGACATCGGTCGGCTGAAAGAAAGCGGCTATTCCGACGTCGACATTGCAGCAAAGATCGGTCTTTCGACCGAATATGTCAGAGGGGTTGCACGCCTCCTGTCGCAAGGCGAACAGCGCCTTCTGCGGGCGGTCGACTCCGGCCAGATCCCGCTGTCGGTAGCAGTCGATATTTCCACCGCCGACGAGCCAGGGATTCAGGCCGTTCTTCAGCTTGCCTATCAAGAGAACCAACTGCGCGGTCATAAGCTTGTGATAGCGCGACGCCTGATTGAGAACCGCCGCAGGCGGGGGAAAGGCCTGGGAACGTTCCTGCCAGATCGCAGGAAGAATCCTTCAGCATCAGCGTTGATCAAGGCGTTCAAAGCGGACACGGACAGGAAACGCATTCTGGTCCGCAAAGCGGATGCAACGCGAAACCGCCTGCTGTTTGTCACCCACGCCTTGCGGCAACTCATGGCAGAAGAGGCATTCCAGGATCTTCTTGCGGCGGAAGGACTGAACACCCTCCCACGAAACCTGGCGGCCCGGATCAGCAGAGTTGAGCCCGCATGACCGCAAAGCGTCCTACCGTTCCAGACATAAAATTCGCTTTTGAGCGCGCTACTATTTGCCTTCGTCTTGAAGACATCCAGCCGCTTCACCTGTTCACCGAAAGCGCCAGGGAAACTCCGAAATATCAACAGGTCAGGTCGTCCGTTCGCGAGATCGGGCTTGTGGAATTGCCCGTGGTTGCAAAGGACAAGGACACGCCGGGAAAGTACCTCTTGGTCGACGGCCACATGCGCATCGAGATATTGCGGGAGATGGGCGACACTGAGGTTGATTGTTTGGTCGCCAACGATGACGAGGCATTCACCTACAACAAACGGGTAAGCCGGCTGGCGACGATCCAGGAACACTTCATGATCCTGAAGGCCATCGACAGCGGCGTCCCGGAAGAGACCATCGCGAGAACCCTCAATGTCAACATCGGCCAAATCAGGCTTAAAAAACATCTGCTGAAAGGGATATGCCCGGAAGCGATCGACATGCTCAAGGACCGCTTCGTTCCGACCAACACGTTCATCGAACTGCGAAAGCTGGCAGCCGTGCGCCAGATCGAGGCGGCGCAACTGATGATCGCCATGAACAAGTTCTCGATCAACTACGCAAAATCCCTGGTCGGCGCGACCCCGCCCTCCCAGCTTGCCGATACGTCGCAGCCGAAAAAGCTAGCCGGACTGAGCGATGCGCAGATCGCATTGATGGAAAACGAATCAACCAAACTCGATAAGGAATACCAGCTTGTCGAGGAGAGCTATGGATCCGACCACCTGGA
>NZ_RZPH01001236.1:0-1538 GCF_004022825.1 Mesorhizobium sp. M7A.F.Ca.CA.004.04.2.1 | reverse complement strand
GAACGGGGTGATCGCCAGCCTGGTGCCGGCCATTGCCGGGCTGCAGCAGTCGATGGGCATCGTGTCCGAAAAAGTGGCCAGGATCGAGCAGACCGTCACGCAGATGCAAAATACGGTCGAGGCGGTCAAGCAGACGACCGACACGGTGGCGAAGAAGGCCGACGAGATCGCTAACGCCCAGCAGCAGCAGACGCAGCAGACGGCGGAGGTGCAGAAGACCACCGACGAGGTGAAGAAGCAGACCGAGACGCTGGCCGCCGGCCAGGCGCAGCAGCAGGCCCAGACCGAGAAGCTGCAAGAAACGACGCAGCAGATCGCCGCCTCGATCGACACCATCGCCAAGGGCTTTGCCGCCTTGGCCGCGCAAGGCGGGGCGATTGCCGAGCCGAAGCGGCCGGACGAATTCTACCACAATGCCCGCGTCTACGAGCTGTCCGGCGACATGCTCAACGCGCGGCGCTCCTACCTCGCCTTCGCCGGTTTCGATGTCGACGCCATCGACCCCTACACGCGCTTTGCCACGCTGCTTCGGGTGCAGGACGGTAAGGCCGGCGCGCGCGAAGTGTTCGGCGCGCTTGCCGACAAGGGCAAGGCGCTGTCGATCAAGCTTGTGCATATCCAGCAGTTCGACGACGCCCAGCGGCTCGACAAGCTCAACGCCTTCATATCAGCCAATCCAGATTTCGCGCCGGCCTATTTCCTGCTGGCGCAGGAGTTTTCCGAAGACCGGCTCGGCGCCCAGACGCTGGCCGACAAGCGCAACGAGGCCAAGGCGCTGACCAGGTTCGTGTCCTACGAAAAGGATGGCGGGCTGCTCAAATATGTCGTCGACCAGACGCAGTTGGCCGACTGGCTGGACCGCAGCCGCAACCGGCTGGCGGCACTCGGCGACGTGCTCGATCCCGCCCGCTTCGTGCCTTCGCTGACGCCGATGCGCTCCAACCAGGGCTGGTCGATGACCATCTCGCTGCCGGAGCCGGCGACCGCCATCTCCTGGCGCATGGGCGACAGCGGCCCGTTCACCGACACCGGTTTCCTGGCCATGAACGACCAGACGACCGGCAAGCCGATGGCCAATCCGAGCTTCGAGATGCCCGACAGCACCGTGGCGGGGATCATCGCCATCAAATATCTCGACATCAGGGGCCGCGAGACCGGCCCGTTCGACATCCGCTTCGACCCGGAGACCGCGCTCCAGCAAGGCAACAAGCAGATCCTCGACCAGTTCTGGACCTCGTGGATCGCTTTCGATGCCAGCGGCAATCATGGGCTGGTCTACTTCACCCAGATGCTGTCCTACCGCTGCGCCATCAAGCAGGTGCATTACAGCCTGAACGGCGCGGCGCTCGACAAGGAGATCAAGATGCCGCCCTGCGACAAGAAGGACCCTTACGCCATCCCCTACGACTACCAGCCCTATTCAAGGTCGCCGACAGCGTGAAATCGATGTCGGTGCAGGTCACCTACACCGACGACACCAAGTCGCCGGTGCGGGAATACAAGCGGCAGTAGAGGCGCCCACCCTCCCCCTTGTGGGG
>NZ_RZPH01001235.1:0-1541 GCF_004022825.1 Mesorhizobium sp. M7A.F.Ca.CA.004.04.2.1 | reverse complement strand
GCGATGTTCGCTCCGCCTGGCGCGCAAATGCAGGGCAAGGCCGGCAAGGCCGGTTGCCAGCAATGCGACGCTGATGAAGATCGGTGCCCCGGTCAGATGCGCCAGCCCGGCCACCAACACGATGGCGACGAATGTCAGAAAGGGCAGGCTTTCGCGCCTGGAGAATTCCGGCTCGGGCACCAGCGGCGGCGCGGCGACGAAGCGCCGCGTCGACGCCGGCGGGAGCACCGCATCGACGTCGTCGCCAGTGTCCGCCTGTTGGCTGCCGGATTCCGCGATCATGCGAAATCCTTGCCAGACAGAGATTATGGAAAATTGCGGCGGATCGTTCGAATTTTAGCGGATGAGCGCTTTTTGCCGAGGCGCGGCGGGTTTGCCGCCAGATCTGGCGATTCCATCCCTTCCGGCAGTTGGGCGGAGTCACATATCCACGACGACGCGGCCGCGGATCTTGCCGTCGACGATGTCGTGCGCGGCATCGACGATGCCGTCGAACCCGATGGTGCTGGACAGGCTGGCGAGCTTCTGCAGATCGAGGTCGGTGGCGATGCGGCGCCATGCCTCGAGGCGGACTGCTTTAGGCGCCATCACTGAATCGATGCCGAGCAATGAGACGCCGCGCAGGATGAAGGGCGCGACGCTGGCCGGCAGGTCCATGCCGCCGGCCAGGCCGCAGGCGGCGACCGCGCCGCCGTAGGAGGTCATCGACAGCACATTGGCCAGCGTGTGGCTGCCGACTGCGTCGATGCCGCCGGCCCAGCGCTCCTTGGCCAGCGGCTTGGCCGGCTGGGCAAGCTCCTCGCGCGATATCACTTCGGCGGCGCCAAGGTCGATCAGAAAGGGGCTTTCGGCATTGCGGCCGGTGGAAGCAATGACATGGTAGCCGAGGCTGGACAGGATCGAGACCGCGACCGAGCCGACGCCGCCGGCCGCCCCCGTCACCACCACCGGGCCGCGATCAGGCAGGATGCCGTGCCGCTCCAGGGCCATGACGCAGAGCATGGCGGTATAGCCTGCGGTGCCGACGGCCATCGCGTCATGCGGGCTGATGCCTTGCGGCAGCGGCACCAGCCAGTCGCCCTTGACGCGGGCGCGGCCAGCATAGGCGCCGAAATGGGTTTCGCCGACGCCCCAGCCGTTCAGAATGACCTTGTCTCCGGTGCGCCAGTCGGGATGCGAGGACGAGACGACGGTGCCGGCGAAATCGATGCCCGGCACCAGCGGCCAGTGGCGGATCACCGGCGCCTTGCCCGTGATCGCCAGGCCATCCTTGTAGTTCACCGTCGTTGCCTCGATCGCGACGGTGACATCGCCTTCCATCAGGTCGGCCTCGGTGAGATCGGTTACGTTGACCGACTGCTTTTTCTCGGCGTCACGCGAAACGAGGATGGCTTTGAAGGTTTCGGACATGTCTTTCTCCGCGATCTTGTTTGGCGACATGAACTGTGCGGCGATGGCCGCACGGGGTCAATCCTTGGAAGGTCTGGCTTTGGGTTCGCGTCCCCAGCCGAACAGCTCGTCGAAGACGACCAGTGCCGCGC
>NZ_RZPH01001234.1:0-1542 GCF_004022825.1 Mesorhizobium sp. M7A.F.Ca.CA.004.04.2.1 | reverse complement strand
GACTACCGCATCGCCAAGCCGGCTCCAGAGCCGGACGATGCGCTGCCAGCCGGCGAGAACGGCACATTCAAGATCGGCGATACCGATGTCAGGATTTCCGGCAGCATCACCGTCGATGTCGGCGCCGGCTCGTTCGGGCCGCCGCGCCACTGACAGCGCGTGTCGCGCTGCGCCTGTCGCCCACAAGACAATCCGCACATGAAAACGGCCCCGCCGTGCTTTGCGCAAACGGACGGGGCCTTTTTGGATCTCAAATCCAATTTTACCGGGAGTGTACTGCCGGCGTTTGATTTCGGATGCACCGCGGCATTCAGCCGACGATCCGACTAGTAGTCTCTGATTTTTACGAGAGATGGCAGGTCACGGTTTGCCGGCTGGCGAAAACGCTGAACCCTGGCACTTATGCCTGCCTCGGCTCCAGTGACAACTGGAACCCTAGGGGACGATCCGGTGGCGTCATAGCTCCGCTCCTCTGTCCGTTGCGATTGTTGTCAATTCGAAGCACAAATCGCAAATGCCTGCGGCGTCTCGCAGGCCGCCTTTGGGCGGCGAGGCCATCGAAAGACGGCCGTCTTCGTTGACTGCTGGAGACTGCTCCCGTCAGCTGGTGGCGTCAACCATCAATAGCCGGTTACCGAAAAATGTGATCGCCGGGAGGTTACGTGCAAGTCAGTTTTTGCACAGCTTTGTCAGGAGCGTGTTCGGCCTTTGTTCTTTCCGCTTGCCCGTTCACGCGAAAGACGCTTAAACGCTCTCGTCGGGAATTGTGGCTTATCCCGACGGGGCGGCAAAACTACCTACATAGGGGATGGCCGGGAAAACCCGCCATTCCAGGAAATTCCAGATTCTGAGGCGGCGACCGGCTATGGCCGACCATAAATATCTTTCCATTCGCGGGGCGCGCGAACACAATCTGAAGAATGTCGATCTCGACTTGCCGCGTGACAGCCTGATTGTCATGACCGGCCTGTCGGGGTCCGGCAAGTCATCGCTTGCCTTCGACACGATCTATGCCGAGGGCCAGCGCCGCTATGTCGAAAGCCTGTCGGCCTACGCGCGGCAATTCCTCGAAATGATGCAGAAACCCGACGTCGACCAGATCGACGGCCTGTCGCCCGCCATTTCCATCGAGCAGAAGACCACCTCGAAGAACCCGCGTTCGACGGTCGGCACCGTCACCGAGATCTACGACTATATGCGGCTGCTGTTCGCCCGCGTTGGCATCCCCTATTCGCCGGCCACCGGCCTGCCGATCGAGAGCCAGACGGTTTCGCAGATGGTCGACCGCGTGCTGGCGATCGAGGAAGGCACGCGCCTGTTCATCCTGGCGCCGATGGTGCGCGGCCGCAAAGGCGAGTACCGCAAGGAATTGCTGGAACTGCAGAAGAAGGGCTTTCAGCGCGTCAAGGTCGATGGCGTCTTCTACGAAATCGCCGACGTGCCGGCGCTGGACAAGAAGTACAAGCATGACCTCGACGTCGTTGTCGACCGCATCGTCGTGCGCGGCGATCTGGCGACGCGGCTTGCCGATTCCATCGAGAC
>NZ_RZPH01001233.1:0-1542 GCF_004022825.1 Mesorhizobium sp. M7A.F.Ca.CA.004.04.2.1 | reverse complement strand
CAAGGGGGGAGATAGGCAGCCTCAACGCCGCCACTCTTTCTTCAACACTGGAAATTTGCGAAAGCGGCAATGACAGCTAATCTCCCCCCTTGAGGGGGAGATGCCCGGCAGGGCAGAGGGGGGCGCTGTCCCTCCGTCCTTTCCGACAACGAGCCCGGAGCTGCGATGACGCTTAAATTGACCGCACAGGACCGATCCATGCTCGACGGCGAGCAGGGTCCGTCCGCCGCCGCTGCCATGAAAATCCTGGCCGCGTTTTCCAATGCGGTCGGGGCGGGCTGCCTGCTCGACATTGCCGGCGCCCATATCGATGGCTGTCTCTACCACGGCAAGGCCGGTCTCGATTTCGTCGAGCGGCTGGTCGAAGGCGGTGGCCGCGTTCAGGTGCCGACGACGCTGAATGTCGGTTCGTTCGATCTCATCCATCCCGGCATGGTCAAGATGCCCCTAGCGGAAGAGGTGCCGGCGCGGCGGCTGATGAAGGCGCATCTGGAACTCGGCTGCCAGGCGACCTTCACCTGCGCGCCCTACCAGACGCGCTTTCGGCCAAGCTTTGGCCAGCAGATCGCCTGGGGTGAGTCCAACGCCATCGTCTTTGCCAATTCGGTGATCGGCGCGCGCACCAACCGCTATGGCGATTTCATCGATCTGTGCTGCGCCATGACCGGCCGCGCGCCGGCCTGGGGCCTGCATCTGAGCGAGAACCGGCGCGGCCGGATCCTGTTCGAACTGGATGTTCCAGACGGCGAGCTGAGTGACAGCCTTTTCGTCGGCGTCGGGCTAATCATAGGGCAAGCGAGTGGCGACCGCGTTCCGGTGATTGCCGGTCTGCCGCGGCCGCGTGACGAGGACCAGCTGAAGGCGCTGGGTGCGGCGGCTGCAACGACGGGTGCTGTGGCGCTGTTCCATGCGGTCGGCATCACGCCCGAAGCCAGGATCCTCGATGAGGCGTTCCAGAGCCATGCGCCTGACGAGACGATCCGTATCACCCGCGCCGATATCGACCATGCGCTGGCCAAGCTGTCTGGCGTGTCCGATGGCGCGCCGCTGGCGGCCGTGTCGCTCGGCACTCCGCATTTTTCGCATGCGGAATGGATGCGGCTGTTGCCGTTGCTGCGCGAGGCAGCACCCGGAAGGCGCATCCCGATCTACGTCAACACTGGGCGTGCGACGTTGACGCGGCTGCAGGAGGAGGGCGCGCTTGATGGCATGGAGGCGTTCGGCCTGATTCCGGTCGCCGACACCTGCACCTATGTCACATCGATCCTGGAACGCCTCGACGGCGTGGTCATGACCAATTCCGGCAAATGGGCGCATTACGCGCCGGGCAATATCGGCGTGTCCGTCGCCTTCGCCGAGATGGAGGATTGCATCCGCTCTGCTGCTGCCGGGCATGTCGTGCGGAGCGCCTCATGACGCGACCGGTGGAACGAACCGGCATCTTCCAGTTGGCCGGCGAAGCCAGGGGCCAGGCGCTGGTGTATTCGCAACCGCTGAGCTTCTGGGGCGGCATCGATGCCGAGACGGGCGACATAACAGACC
>NZ_RZPH01001232.1:0-1549 GCF_004022825.1 Mesorhizobium sp. M7A.F.Ca.CA.004.04.2.1 | reverse complement strand
GATCACGACCATCCTGGGCGAACCATAGTTGCGGCCAGCAATAGACGTGGCGGAGGCAAGCGTCACGCAGACGGCAGCTATTTCCGCGAACGGGTCATAGGCAAGATAGATGCCGACAAAGCAGAAGGCGCCAAGCATGAAGCCATGCATCGAGCCGTACAGTATGTAGTCGTTCTCGCGGCGACGCGCCTCTTCCCAATTTTGAGGCGAAGGAGCGTGGCGATATTTCCTGATGTTGCGAAGACGAAGGAAGGCGACAGCCAGCAGTCCGAGGGTGACGGCGAGATAGGCCGGATCCATGGTTTTCCAGTAAACCAGCACGACCAGCAGGGTTTGGGCAAAGAATCCTATCGAAAGCGTCAACCCGTCGCGAAACAAGGTTTCCACGAACGGAATGTAGACGTCGACCGGAATCTCGTTCTTCTTTATCAGATTCAACGCCTGAATCCCAACCCTGGGGAGCCAAGCAGTGCCACATCCGCCTTAAGAAAGATTTAGAGAGGCCCCGCCGCTCCTGCCGTCAAGCCGGGTGACGTAACGGAAAGCAAGGAAATTGTCGTTCAGGTAAACAAGGCGTATCGATCATTCCGCGGCCTGAAGTTTCGGCCGCGCCAGCGTACTCGACAGGCGTTCGAGCAGCCTTTGGCGTTCGCTCAAGGCCTTGTCGGCGCTGGCTCGACGGACGTGGCCATAGCCGCGAATCAGGGCCGGCACCGAGGCCAGCGCAACCGCCGCATCGACCCTGGCCGGGGCCAGCGATCCGGCGATGAGCTCCAGATCCGCCTCATACTGCGCCAGCAGCCGCCGCTCCATGCGCCGTTCGGCGGTGTAGCCGAACAGGTCGAAGGCGGTGCCGCGCAGGCCCTTCATCGCCGACAGCAGGCGAAAACCCTTCATCATCCACGGGCCGAAGCTGGATTTCCTAGGGCTTCCGTCATTGCCGCGACGGCCCATGATCGGCGGCGCGAGGTGGAATTCGAGCCTTTCGTAGCTCTGGAACTGCTTGCCCAGTTCGGCGGCGAAAGAGCCGTCCGTGTAAAGACGCGCCACCTCGTATTCGTCCTTGATCGCCATCAGCTTGAACAGGTTCCTGGCGGCGGCCTGCGACACCGTGGTCGACCCAGGTATGGCCTTCGCTTCGGCGGCGCGCAAAACGGCCAGTTTTTCGGCATAACGCCTGCCATAGGGGGCGTTCTGATAGGCTGTCAGGAAGGCGACGCGGCGGGCGATGATATCGTCCAGTGTCTCGGCGACATCCGTGCCCGGGCCGGCCTTTCCAGCGACGGCTGGACCCGGCTGGGCAACGAGGCCGCGCACGAATTCCGGCTGATGGGCAGCGCGACGTCCCCAGCGGAACGCGGCAACGTTCATCGCCACGGCTTCGCCATTGAGCTCGATCGCCTTCTCGACCGCCTCGGCGGACAGCGGCAGGCCGCCATGCTGGAAGGCAAAGCCGAGCATGAACATGTTGGCGCCGAGCGAATTGCCGAAAAGTGCCGTGGCGGTGCGGGTGGCGTCGAAGAAATGCGCCTTGTCTTCGCCCGCGGCC
>NZ_RZPH01001231.1:0-1554 GCF_004022825.1 Mesorhizobium sp. M7A.F.Ca.CA.004.04.2.1 | reverse complement strand
AGATAGGTGCAGCCGGTTTTCACGGTGATGGTCAGATCGGACGCCGCATCCTTCAACGGCCGCGGTTCTGCATCAGCGACAATCAGTTGGAACTCTCCGCAGGCGGAACCGGTCGTGCCGGGCCAGAGCTCGGGAACGAAAGCCGCCTCGTAAATCGCTTCGATCAGGCCGCCGCTCATCGGAACGGCTCCGCGCTCTTCAACAAGGCGACAAGCTGGCTTTGTTGCCGTGTCCCGGTCTTGGCGAAGATCCGTTCGAGATAGGTGCGGCTGGTTTTGACGGTGACGTTGGAGCTTGCCGCTGCCTCCTTCAACGGCCGCCCTTGCGCAAGGGAGGCCGCCAGCCGCGCCTCTGCGGGCGTCAGGTCGAACAGGCCGGCAAGCAGGCTTGGCGACGGCACGGTGGCGCTGGCGCTCATCGCCGTCGCCGCAACCAGAATGTCAGCCCCGGAAAAGATCTCATGCGCGGCACGGCGCAGCGGCAGGAGATGAATGACCAGCGCCGGTTGGCCCTCCCTGGCTGGAATGGGGATGGAACGCACGACCCGATCTTGCAAATTGTGCGTAATGGCTTGCCGGAAAAGCTCATTCGCGGACACGTCGGCAAGTGCCATGCCGCCATGTGCGGCGGCGATGAAAACGGATGGCATGTTTTCCAGCAGCACATTGGCCGTCAGCACGCGTCCCGATGCAGTCATTACCGCCGCCGGCAGACCAAGGGCCTCGAGAGCCGAGACGCTCGCTTTGGCCTGCTCCATGCCCAGCCGCGCCGATACCAGGCCGGCACGCGAAAAGTGCGGGCGAAGCTGGTCGAGCCTGTCGATCGACGTCTGATCGTAGGTGCCGTCCCGCGTCCAGCGTTGAAAGACAAATGTAACCAGTTCGCCGCTCGGCATGGCAACCGCCGAACAGATATGAGCGCCGATACCTGCCGCCCTCAATTGTATCCGTACCGGATCATGCTCGAGCTCGTCGGCAGTCAGAAAATCTTCGACCTGCACGAAACTCGCCGGTTGCAGGCTGCACATGCGCTGAATCGCATCGGAGAATTTCCAGCTGTCGCCGGCAATGAATTCATCGAACAGGGAGCGGACGGTTTCAAGGGAATTGCCATGCCCGGGAGACTCGTCACTCAACCGGCCGCGAACGGGGGAGCCGTCGCTGAACAGGAAGATCGCGCCGTCAGCCGAACTCGAAAGCTCGCTGGCCGCTTCGAGCGCACCCGCCCATAAATCCGGCACGAACGCGGCCTCGTAGATCCTGTCCGTAAGATCATCGAACATGAGAGCGCACAGTCCTTTCAGAGTCAGCGTCTTGCCGGCTCGGATCGTCAACGCGCTCCCACACGCCAACCGATACCCGCAGGATCAAAATGCCATGCTGAAAGCTGAGGTCAACCTCAGATTGCTGTCGAGCCGCATGCAGTTGCCGGCCCCAAAACGACAAAACCCGCCGGACTGGGTCCAGCGGGCTCGGAACCGCGACAAAAGTCGTCTGGTGCGGCTCTGGCTTCCACGGCTTGGTCCGCCGGAGCGGACCAGACGTGGCTTTAGAT
>NZ_RZPH01000122.1:0-9390 GCF_004022825.1 Mesorhizobium sp. M7A.F.Ca.CA.004.04.2.1 | reverse complement strand
GTCGAGTGACGGCCGGCCGGTGCTGGACAGGAGAGCCTATGAAAGCCTGGCAAGGACCTTCCATGAAGCCGCCGACAATGAGGAGGTTCGCGTCGTCGTGCTGCGCGGCCTGGCAGGCTGTTTCTGTCTGGGCGGCGACTTCTCCGAATTCCTCGACGCCACCAAGCACCAGAAACTGATTGCCGCCGTCACCGACCTGTTCCGCACGCTGGCGACGTTTCCCAAGCCCATCCTTGCCTGCGTTGACGGCGATGCCGTCGGTGTCGGCTGCACCATCCTGTTCCATTGCGACATGGTGATCGCGTCCGATGAGAGCACGTTCAGGGTGCCGTTCGTCGATTTCGGCCTGGTGCCGGACGCGGCGACCAGCATCCTGGCGCCGCAGAAGCTCGGCTATGCCGGTGCCTTCCGCTTCTTCTGCCTCGGCGACACGCTTCGCGCCGAGGACGCCAGGGCGCTCGGCCTCGTCGCCGAGATCGTGCCGGGCGGCACCGTCGAGGAAGCGGCGCTCGGCCGGGCGAGACAGCTTGTCAAGAAGCCGGTCGCAGCCCTGCTGCAGACGCGCGGCCTGCTGAAAGGGAACACCGAGGCCCTCTGCGACCGCATCGATCAGGAGATTTCGCTTTTCCAGCAGGCGCTGCAGGACGACACCACGCTGCGGCGATTGCAACGCATCGCCCGGCTCGCGGCCTGAGCGAAAGCCTCAAGGAACGCGCCGCGCGGCCAAGGCCGCGCGGCGCGGAAGCGTCAATCCTGCTTGCCGAGGAATGACGGCCCTTCGCCGATGATCTTCTTGTCTTCCTTGCCGATGATTTCGAGATCGCGCCCCTCATAGGGCAGAGACGACAGGATGCGCCGCATGATCGCCAGCCGCGCGCGCCGCTTGTCATTGGCCCGTACGATGATCCACGGCGCGAATTCCTTGTGGGTGCGCTCGAACATGGTGTCGCGCACCTTGGTGTAGTCGTCCCACTTGGTGATGCCTGCAACGTCGATGGGCGAAAATTTCCAGCTCTTCAGCGGGCTGTAGCGACGGTCATGGAAGCGCTCGAGCTGCGTTTCCCGGCCGATGTTCAGCCAGAATTTGAAGAAGTGGATGCCCTCGTTGGAGATCATCCGCTCGAAATGCGGCGTCTCCTCAAGAAACTGCTCGTGCTGCTGCGGGGTGCAGAAACCCATCACCGGCTCGACACCGGCGCGGTTGTACCAGGAACGGTCGAAGGTGACGAATTCGCCTGAAGTCGGGAAGTGGTCGACATAGCGCTGGTAGTACCATTGCCCAAGCTCGGTCGGGGTCGGCTTGGTCAGCGCCACGTTGCGTGCCGTGCGCGGATTGAGGTACTGGCGCACCACGAAGATCGTGCCGCCCTTGCCTGCAGCATCGCGACCTTCGAACAGCGCCATCACCCGTTTGCCGGTCGACTGCAGCCAGGCCTGCGCCTTGACCAGCTCGATCTGCAGCTTCTCGAGCATCTCGTCATACTCGTCGCTTTTCATCTTCTTGTCGTAGGGATAGCCGCCAGCGGTCAGCTTGTTGTCCTCGACCCAGTCGGGAAGCACGGGATTTTCGATGTCGAACTCCCTCTCCTTGCCGCCGATCCTGATCTTCAGCGGCCCCGCAGTTGGCGCGGCGGGACTTTCTTTGGCTTTTTTCATCGAGACGAACCCTTTCCAGCTTCCGGACTCATGCTATGGGGAGCCACTATAGCGCCGCGCGTCCGTTTGGATGCGCAAAGGACGCTGTAGCACTTTTAATTTGCGCATGATCCTTTCCGAAAATCGATCCCGATTTTCGGGTCATGCGGCAAGCGGTCTAGTGGAAGTTTTCCGCCACCGTGCGACCGGGTGCGAAGACATGGGGGCAGGTCCACGAGCGAATGGCTGACCTGGACACAGAGCAGAGAGGCATGACGCAAACCATGGCCGCACGGCTGTGGAATAGCCGCTGGCTGCTTGCGGCCGGCGTCGTTGCGGTTCTCGCTGTTTATGCCTTGGCCGGGATTTCAGCCTATGTCGTCCCCGCGGCGCTGCTGTTGCTGCTTGCAGCGGCAATACTGCCGACCGCCGGCGCGCGCCAATCCACCGGCAGCGGCGCTGCCATCGAGGCCATCGGCCTGCAGCGGCTCTCGGGTGAATATCTGGCCGCCGCCGTCGCCGATCCGCTGATCATCTTCGACCGGACCGCCACCATCGTCCATGCCAACGCCGCCGCCTTCGCCGCCTTCGGCGGCATCGCGCCAGGCATGTCGCTGTCGTTGAAATTCCGGGCGCCGGAGATGCAAACCCTGCTGGATGGAGTACTATCTGGTGATATCGCCTCCGATGTCGTCGACTACATGGAGAAACTGCCGGTCGAACGGGCCTACCGGGTGAGTGTGTCCTCGGTCGGTCACGCCACCGATCTCTATGTGCTGGTGTTCAAGGACCAGAGCGAAGCACGCCGGATCGACCGCATGCGCGCCGATTTCATTGCCAATGCCAGCCATGAACTGCGCACGCCGCTCGCCTCAATCGCCGGCTTTATCGAAACGCTGCGCGGGCCAGCCCGCAACGACGCGGCGGCGCGCGACCAGTTTCTGCAGATCATGCAGAGCCAGACCGGTCGCATGGCGCGTCTGATCGACGATTTGTTGTCGCTGTCGCGGCTCGAGATGAAACCCTATCTGAAGCCGGGAACCGAGGTGGATCTGCGGCAGACAGTCGACAGCGTTATCGACTCGCTCGGACCGCTGGCCAGCGAAAACGCCGTCGCCATCGAGCGGCACTACGCCGATGGGCCGCTTCATGTGCCTGGCGATCGCGATGAGCTTTTCCAGGTTTTCGAGAACCTCCTGGAAAACGCCTGCAAATACGGGCAGTCGGGTGGGCGGGTGGTTGTATCCATAGCCCATAGCGATGCCGGATCAGAGCCGGGCATCGACGTGACGATCAGGGACTTTGGCCCTGGCATTCCCGAGGAGCACATTCCGCGCATTACCGAGCGCTTCTACCGCGTCGACGTCGAGACCAGCCGGACCCAGAAGGGTACCGGCCTCGGCCTGTCGATCGTCAAGCATATACTGACGCGCCACAACGCCCGGCTTTCGATCAAGTCCGAAGTCGGCAACGGCGCGGCATTCTCGGTTCATTTGCCGACTCACTGATATCGCCCTAATTCAAAGGGACTGTTTCTTTTTTCTGTCATCCGGCTAGCGTATCAGCGGGGATTCGAGGAAACGACTCAAAATCAAAACACCCCGTGGGAAGGCATTTTGCCATGCAGTCCGTGCACATCGTCAGCGCTTATGACGAGGAGTTGAAATATCTGTCGAAGCGCATCGCCGCGATGGGAGGTCATGCCGAGCGCATGGTCGAACAGGCGGTCACCGCTCTCGTCAATGCCGACCCAGGCCTTGCCCAGAAGGTCATCCGCGACGATACCGTACTGGACGAGGGCCAGCGCGAAATCGACGACAAGGCCATCATCATCATTGCCAAGCGTCAGCCGATGGCGGCGGATTTGCGCGAGATCGTCGGGACCATTCGCATCTCCGCCGACCTCGAACGGGTTGGCGATCTCGCCAAGAACGTTGCCAAGCGGGTGGTCGCCGTCACCGACGGACGCCAGCCGACCAGCCTGTTCCGCGGCCTCGAGGCCCTGTCCAACCTGGCGTTGACCCAGCTCAAGGAAGTGCTCGACGTCTACGCGTCTCGCTCGGTGGAGAAAATCGGCTTCGTGCGCGATCGTGACGACCAGATCGACGCCATGTACACATCGCTGTTTCGCGAATTGCTGACCTACATGATGGAAGATCCGCGCAACATCACGCCCTGTACGCATCTGCTGTTTTGCGCCAAGAACATCGAGCGTATCGGTGATCACGCCACCAACATCGCTGAGACCATCTATTACATCGTCACCGGCGATCAGTTGCCGGCTGAGCGGCCCAAGGGTGACAAGACCGACAAAATCAGTCTTTCCGAGACGCAGCCGGTGAAGTGAACGCGCCTCTCGAACCGTCACCCGATTTACGCTAAGCTTTCTGGGCTTTGCCTCTATCCTCGCCCGTGGATTTGCTCCGGGAGGTCGTGATGGAAAATGCTCGGAACCTGACCCCGGCGCCTGGGCCGATATCCGGCATTATCGCTTGCGGCGTCTACACGGCGGGGCGCCGCATCGCCGACATTCCCATCGAGGAAGCCGGCGAATGGGCAAAGAAATCCGGTCATGTCGTCTGGATCGGCCTTTTGGAGCCCGACCGTAACCTGTTGCTGCGCGTCCAGGCGCAGTTTCACCTGCATGAGTTGGCGATCGAGGATGCCGAGCACCCGCACCAGCGGCCGAAGATCGAGCAATATGGCGACGCCTTGTTCATCGTCGCCCGCACGGCGCAGTTGATCGACGGTCGGGTCACTTTCGGCGAGACCCATTTGTTCGTCGGCTCAGGCTACATCGTCAGCGTCAGGCACGGTCCCTCGACGTCCTATGCCGCCGTTCGTCAGCACTGGGAAAGCTGCCCGCACTCGCTGGCCAAGGGTGAGGATTTCGTCCTCTATGCCATTCTCGATTTCATCGTCGACAATTACATGCCGGTGCTCGAGCAGATCGAGGACGAAGTCGAGGCGATCGAGGACAAGGTTCTGCTGAAGCCGATGACCGCTCCCGACATCGAACGGCTCTATATGCTGCGCCGCGATCTCCTGCGCCTGCGCAATGCCGCGCTTCCGCTGGTCGAAGTCTGCCGACGGCTGACCAGCGCCGAGCTGCCGCAGATACATACCGCCATGCACCCGCTGTTCCGCGACGTGACCGACCACATCCGCACCGTCCAGGAGAAGATCGACAGCCTGCGCGAAGTGCTGGCGTTCGCTTTCGAGGCCAGCCTCCTAGTCGGCCAGAGTCAGGAAACGGCGAACACCAAGAAACTCGCCTCATGGGCCGCCATCCTGGCGGTGCCGACGGCGCTCGCAGGCATCTACGGCATGAACTTCGACAGTATGCCGGAACTGAAGATGGAGTACGGCTACCCGGTGGTGCTGACCGCGATCGCGGTGATCTGCACGTTCCTCTACTGGCGGTTCAGGAAGAACGGTTGGCTGTGAAAGAGAGCGAATAGCGAATAGGGAGTAGCGAATAGCGAACACAAAAACGGCTTGCTTCCTGTGACGGAAGGCAAGCCGTTTCTATTCGCTATTCGCTATTCGCTATTCGCTATTCGCTATTCGCTATTCGCTATTCGCTATTCGCTCAGCGACTCCGCCGCCGCTCCGATGCCGGCTGGAACGCCACGCGGGCGTGGTATTTGCAGTAGGGTCCGGTTTCGGCGGCTTCGTTGCCGCAGAAATGGAAGTCCTCTGAAAGCGGGTCACCGTTCGGCCATTTGCAGGTGCGCTCGGTCAGTTCGACCAGCTGCAGATGCCGCGAGATCGGCAGCACGACATTCTCAACCGGACGGATGTAATGGCGTGCCACGGGTTCGGCGTCGAACTGCGTCTGCAAGGCGGTCGCGCCGATCGATGTCGTGACATGGCGTGCCGTGGTTGCAGCGCGTGATACCGATTTCTGGACGGTCGATCCTTGCGCTGCCTTCTTCTGGCGTGCCGGTGTGGCGGTCGAGCGTCCGCGGCCCGACAGTTTCAGCCGATGCACCTTCCCGATGACCGCGTTGCGGCTGACCCCTCCAAGCTGCGCAGCAATCTGGCTTGCGCTCAGACCCTCCGACCACAGTTTTCTCAAGAGTTCTACCCGCTCGTCAGTCCAGTTCATGAGACCGCGCTCCTCTAAGCGTGCGGCAATCGGAATCCTTCTCCCGACCCGGCAACATTTGCCGGGGCAGACACCACATATATCTGGTGATTAGGTCCGCCGCACGAAATCTAGTTATTTCTCGACTACAACTACTCTATGCGCTGACTCGGTGACAAGAGTCCCAAGTGCAACACGAATCGGTTTTTTCGGTTTTCCCCAACTTGCCCGGTCGCTGATGAGCCGGCGTCCCGTCGGGAGGCTTGCCGCGCGCCACTACGCGACGTTTTCGTTGACTTCATGGCCGAAAAACAGGATAAGCCGCACAGGCCGCCGCTTTGGCGGCTTTTTTGATTTTCCGGTACCGGAGACGCATATAATGAGCGGTTCGGCGCTTTACGAGACCTTTGCTCGCGCACCCTTGGCCTTCGACCACGGGGAAGGCACATGGCTGATTACCGACAAGGGCGAGCGATATCTCGACTTTGCCGGCGGCATCGCCGTCAATTCGCTGGGCCACAGTCATCCGCATCTGGTCGCCGCACTCACCGAGCAGGCCGCCAAGCTGTGGCATGTCTCCAACCTATACGAGATCCCCGGGCAGAACCGGCTTGGCGAGCGGCTGGCCGACGCCACCTTCGCCGACAAGGTGTTCTTCACCAATTCCGGCGCCGAGGCGCTGGAATGCGCGATCAAGACGGCGCGCCGCTACCAGTTCGTCAACGGACACCCCGAGCGCTTCCGCGTCATCACCTTCGAAGGCGCCTTCCATGGCCGCACGCTGGCGACCATCGCGGCCGGCGGCCAGTACAAATATCTCGAGGGCTTCGGCCCCAAGGTCGAAGGTTTCGATCAGGTCGGTTTCGACGACATCGACGCCGCCGAAAAGGCGATCACGCCGGAGACGGCCGCCATCCTGATCGAGCCGGTGCAGGGCGAGGGCGGTATCCGCCCGGTGCCGACGCAATCGCTGAAGCGGCTCAGGCAATTGTGCGAACAGCACGGCCTGCTGTTGATCTTCGACGAGGTCCAGTGCGGCATCGGCCGTACCGGCAAGCTGTTCGCGCATGAATGGTCAGGGGTTACGCCAGACATCATGGCGATCGCCAAGGGTATTGGCGGCGGTTTCCCGATGGGCGCCTGCCTCGCCACGGATGAAGCGGCCGTGGGCATGACCGCTGGCGTGCATGGCACCACGTTCGGCGGCAACCCGCTGGCCATGGCGGTCGGCAACGCCGTGCTCGATGTCGTGCTGGAAGACGGCTTCCTCGAAGATGTCCAACGCAAGGCGCTGCTGATGAAGCAGGGGCTGGCGTCGGTCGCCGACGAGTTTCCCGAAATCATCGAGGACATCAGGGGTGCCGGGCTGATGCTCGGCCTCAAATGCGCCATGCCCAACACCAAGGTGAACATGGCCTTGCGCGACCAGAACCTGCTGGCGGTTCCGGCCGGCGACAACGTCATTCGCCTGTTGCCGCCGCTCACCGTCACCGACGCCGAGATCCATGAGGCGCTCAACCGCATCCGCGCCGGCGCCAAGGGCCTGGCGGAGGCGATCGCTTCCGCCGCGGCGAAGTAATCCCGGAACCATTGCTGATGTCAGTTCGCCATTTCACCGATCTTTCCACCGTTTCCGAAGGCGATCTGCGCTTGATGCTGGACGATGCGGTGGTGCGAAAGGCGCGCCTCAAGGCCGGCGAGCGCACCAAACCGCTTGAAGGCAAGGTGCTGGCAATGATCTTCGACAAGCCGTCGACGCGCACGCGCGTCTCCTTCGACGTCGGCATGCGGCAGCTCGGCGGCGAGACCATCATGCTGACCGGCACCGAGATGCAACTCGGCCGCTCCGAGACCATTGCCGACACGGCCAAGGTGCTGTCGCGCTATGTCGATGCGATCATGATCCGCACCACCTCGCATGAGCGCCTGCTGGAATTGACCGAGAACGCCACCGTGCCGGTGATCAACGGATTGACCGACGACACCCATCCCTGCCAGCTGATGGCCGATATCATGACCTTCGAGGAACATCGCGGTCCGGTCGCCGGCAAGACCATCGCCTGGACCGGCGACGGCAACAATGTGCTGCATTCCTTGCTTGAGGCCTCGGCCCGGTTCCGCTTCAACCTCAACGTCGCCGTGCCTGAGGGCAGCGAACCGGCGCAGAAGCATATCGACTGGTCGCGGGCACATGGCGGCAAGCTGCACTTCACCCGCTCGCCCGAGGAAGCCGTCGATCAGGCCGACTGCATCGTCACGGATTGTTGGGTCTCGATGGGTCAGGAGCATCGCGCCCGCGGCCACAACGTGTTCTCGCCCTATCAGGTCAACGCCAAGCTGATGGCCAAGGCCAAGCCGGACGCGCTGTTCATGCATTGCCTGCCGGCGCATCGTGGCGAGGAAGTGACGGACGAGGTCATCGACGGGCCGCATTCGGTGGTCTTCGACGAGGCCGAGAACCGGCTCCATGCCCAGAAGGCCGTGCTTGCCTGGTGTCTCGGCGCTTGAAGTGTCTCGGCGCTTGATCCCCGGGAGCTTGATCTGCGGGGGTGTGATGCCTATTTGCGCCGCATCACGCAAATCAAGCGCGTTTCGACGCATGCGCCCCGGAGGGCGGCATGGCCGCGCCCTGGAGCTTTGTCATGTTGGAAACCTATCAAGTGACTGAACATCACCCCAAACTCGGCGAATTTGGCTATGCCGGCGACGATCATGTCGTGCCGTTCGAGGTCGGCCCGCTCGATGTGCGGGGCCGCACCGTCCAACTCGGGCCGATGCTCGACGCCATCCTCAGCCGCCACGATTATCCCGAGCCGGTCGCCCGCCTGCTGGCGGAGGCCTGTGTGCTGACCGTGCTGCTCGGCACCTCGCTGAAGTTCGAGGGCAAGTTCATCCTGCAGACCCGCACCGACGGGCCTGTCGACATGCTGGTCGCGGATTTTTCCACGCCCTCGGCATTGCGCGCCTATGCGCGTTTTGACGCCGACCGGCTGGAAGCGCTGGTCGCGGCCGGCGAAACCTCGCAGCAGACCCTGCTCGGCAGCGGCGTGCTGGCGCTGACCATCGACCAGGGTGCTCACACGCAGCGCTATCAGGGTATCGTCCAGCTCGACGGCGAGACGCTGGAAGATGCGGCACGCACCTATTTTCGCCAGTCGGAACAGATCCCGACCGATCTCAGGCTGTCGGTGGCCAAGCTTTTGACGCCCGGTCCTGGCGGTGCCCGCGAGCAGTGGCGCGCCGGTGGTATCCTGGCGCAGTTCCTGCCGCAGTCGCCCGAGCGCATGCGCGTGCCGGATCTGCCGGGTGGCGATGGCGATCCGCGCGAGGAGATCCACGACCCGGTCGACAATTCCTGGCAGGAGTTGCTGGCGCTGCTCGGCACGATCGAGCCGACCGAACTGATCGACCCGACAATCGGTGCCGAGCGGCTGCTTTACAGGCTGTTCCACGAGCATGGCGTGCGCGTCTTCGGCGGCGTCCCGGTCGCCGACCAGTGCTCGTGCTCCAAGGACAAGATCCGCGGCATCCTCGAGGGTTTTTCCGCGCAGGAGATCAAGGACAGCACCGAGGATGGTGGCATCCACGTCGCCTGCGAATTCTGCTCGAAGCAATATGACTTCGACCCGGCGGAATTCGCAGGCGACGTGGATGCCACCATCCTC
>NZ_RZPH01001230.1:0-1554 GCF_004022825.1 Mesorhizobium sp. M7A.F.Ca.CA.004.04.2.1 | reverse complement strand
GGCGGCGAGTTCGCCGGCGATCCTGCCTTCGCGCACCACGACAACGCGGTCGCACAGACCGATCAGCTCCGGCAGCTCCGACGAGATGACGATGACGCCGACACCGCTGCCGGCCAGCTGGCGCAGCAGCCGGTGGATCTCGACCTTGGCGCCGACATCGATGCCGCGTGTCGGCTCGTCCATGATGATGACCTTGGGATCGACGGACAGCTGCCTGGCGATGGCGACCTTCTGCTGGTTGCCGCCGCTCAGCGTCGAGACGGCGGCCTCAATGCCAGCCATGCGCACGCCGAGCCTGCCGGTCAACTCCTTCGCCTGACGATCCTCGGCCTTACGATTGAGCAAGCCGAGTGGCCCGGTGAGCCGGCCGAGGTCGAGCGCGGAGATGTTCGCTGCGATCGGCAGATCGAGGAACACGCCGGAGCCTTTCCGGTCCTCAGAGAGATAGACCAGCCCCGCCTTGACCGCATCGCCATAGCTGCGCAACCGCAGCTGCTTTCCGTCGAGCACGACGGTTCCTGACGTCATTGGCCTGAGGCCACAGACCGTTTGCGCGATCTCGCTGCGGCCGGCCCCGATGAGGCCGCCTATGCCGAGAATTTCGCCAGCGCGAAGCTGCAGATCGACGTCGGCGAAGCGGCGGCCATCGGAAAGCCCCTCGACCGCGAGAAGCAGGCGCCCCGGCTGTTGCGGCGCCAGCTTGTCGGGATAGAGCTGGGTGATTTCGCGGCCCACCATCTTGCGCACGACATCGTCAGGTGAAACGGCGGCGACCTGATCGGTCGCCACGTACCGGCCGTCGCGGAAGACGGTGACGCGGTCGCACAGCGAGAATATCTCGGCCATGCGGTGGCTGATATAGACCACCGAAATGCCCCGCTCCTTGAGCCCGCGCACGATCGAGAACAGGCGTTGCGCTTCGCTTTCGGTGAGTGCCGCGGTCGGCTCGTCAAGCATCAACACCTTGCAGTCGAGCGTCAGCGCCTTGGCGATCTCGACAAGCTGCTGGTTGGAAATGGAGAGGTCGGCGACCCTGGTGCGCACCGGAATGGGCGCGAGCAGGTCCATGACCTTCTGGGCGTCGGAATAGAGCTTTTGGAAATTCATCAGCGGCGCGCGCCGGCTGTTGATCGCGGCCATGTAGATGTTTTCGGCAACCGTCGCGTCCTGACAGAGCGCGATCTCCTGGTGGACAAGCGCAATGCCGAGACGTTGCGCGGCTGCGGGCGAGTGGATCGAAATGCGCTCACCATCGATCAGGATGTCGCCCTCGTCGGGCTGCAATACACCGGCGATCATGTTCATCAGCGTCGACTTGCCGGCGCCGTTCTCTCCGCACAGTGCATGGATTTCGCCGCGCCGCAGCTCGAACCGTACGTCGCTCAGCGCCTTGACCGGGCCGAATGCCTTGGACAGGCCACGGATTTCAAGAATGGGCGCCTGGGTCACGCCGTGCTCCTGCGATGAACCTGCGGGGGAGGAAG
The DNA here is from genome assembly GCF_004022825.1 of Mesorhizobium sp. M7A.F.Ca.CA.004.04.2.1. Taxonomy (NCBI): domain Bacteria; kingdom Pseudomonadati; phylum Pseudomonadota; class Alphaproteobacteria; order Hyphomicrobiales; family Phyllobacteriaceae; genus Mesorhizobium; species Mesorhizobium sp. M7A.F.Ca.CA.004.04.2.1. The sequence goes on along the minus strand of NZ_RZPH01001230.1, from coordinate 70 downwards.
GAGGCCGAAGCCTCCTTCCCGGTTAATCCGGCCATGCCGAGGCCGGGCGGCGAGATCGGGACTATTCCTC
>NZ_RZPH01001229.1:0-1556 GCF_004022825.1 Mesorhizobium sp. M7A.F.Ca.CA.004.04.2.1 | reverse complement strand
GTTTCGCACCGGCCATACGCAAACCATGTTGCTCAACAGGAGAACACCTCATGCGTCACGTTGATTTTTCCCCGCTTTATCGCTCGACCGTCGGCTTCGATCGTCTGTTCACGATGCTCGATTCGCTTGCGCAGCCGGATGGCGCGCAGACCTATCCGCCCTACAACATCGAGCGCACCGGTGAGGATTCCTACCGGATCTCGATGGCGGTTGCCGGCTTCTCGGACGAGGAAATCTCGATCGAAGCCCATCGCAACGTGCTGACCGTGAAGGGTGAGCGCAAGGACGAGGGCACCGGCGAAGGCTCTGAGCTGCTCTATCGCGGCATTGCCTCGAGGGCTTTCGAACGTCGCTTCCAGCTTGCCGACCACGTCGAGGTCGTTGGCGCCTCGCTGAAGAACGGCCTGCTCTTCGTCGACCTCAAGCGCAACATCCCCGAGGAGCTGAAGCCGCGCAAGATCGCCATTACGGCGTCTTCGGCCAAGGCCAAGCAGATCGAGGCCAAGACCGCTGCCTAAAATACAAGTCTCCTCCCGAGACGGAAGCGGCGCCGAAAGGCGCCGCTTTTTTGTTGTCGGGGAAATGCGTTATCAGGCGATCAGCTGGCCAAAACGGTCGACTTCATCGGCTGTCGTCGCAAAGCTGGTGACGAAGCGGTAGAGCAACTCGTCCTCGCCGATGTGGCCGTCAAAGCCATGCGGCTTGTGCCAGTCGTAGAAGGCGGCACCCGCGGTCTGCAGCCTCTCGGCCTCGGCCTTCTTGATCACCGCGAAAACCTCGTTCGCCTGCGGCAGCCATGCCAGCTTGGCCGTTGCCGAATCCTCGATCGCGGCGGCAAGGCGTGCGGCCATGGCGTTGGCGTGGCGGGCGGTGTCCAGCCACAGCCCACCCTTGAAATAGGCCTCGAACTGCGCCGCGACGAAGCGCGATTTCGAAAACAGCTGGGCGGCGCGCTTGCGCAGGAAGGCCAATTCCCTGGCACGATCGAGGTCGAACAACACGATCGCTTCGGCGCACCAGCAGCCGTTCTTGGTGCCGCCGAAGGAGAGGATGTCGACGCCGCGTTTCCAGGTCATTTCGGCCGGTGTCGTGTCGAGTGCGACCAGCGCATTGGCAAAGCGGGCGCCATCCATGTGCAGGGGCACCGAATATTGTTTGGCGATCGCCGAGATCGTCTCGATCTCATCCAGGCCGTAGATGGTGCCGACCTCGGTCGACTGGGTGATCGAAACGGCCATCGGCCGTCCCCAATGGACAATTTCCGGTGCGAAACGGCCGATGGTCCTTTCCAGATTGTGCGGATCGATCTTGCCCAGCGCGCCATCGATCTCATGCAGGCGAGAGCCGCCGGAAAAATATACCGGCGCGCCGCATTCGTCCTCGATGACATGCGATTCGCGATGGGCAAAGGAAATGCCGCCCGGCTTGTTGTAAGCGGTGAGCGCCAGCGAGTTGGCGGCCGTGCCGGTGGCGACGAAGAACACCGCGACCTCGCGTTCGAAAATCTCACTGAAGCGCTGGTAGACTGCCCGGTCGAGCGCACCGTCGCCATAGGC
>NZ_RZPH01001228.1:0-1558 GCF_004022825.1 Mesorhizobium sp. M7A.F.Ca.CA.004.04.2.1 | reverse complement strand
GCCGGGCAAGGTGCTGACCTCGATGCTGAAGCGCGTCGACGTCGCCGTCTACACCGCCTTCATGGACGGCAAGAACGGCACCTTCAAGGGCGGAGTCGAGAATCTGGGCCTCAAGGAAGGCGGCGTCGACTACGCCATGGACGACAACAACAAGGCGCTGGTGACGGACGAGATGAAGGCGGCCGTCGAAAAGGCCAAGGCCGACATCATTGCCGGCAAGACCGAAGTGCACGACTATACGGCTGACAACGCTTGCCCCTATTGAGCGGCACGAACACACAGACATGATCTGCAAACCGCCGGGCGCCAGCCCGGCGGTTTTGTCTTTACCGGATCGAGCGAAACGTTCGCTCCGTGCCGGCCACCGTTTCGGGATACAGATGCAGCCAAAGATCGCACCCATCGGCGAGCACGACGTAGCAGCGGTAGCCCAGCTGCGCCTGGCCACGTTTTTCGAGGGAACCGGAAGGACGCTCGGGGAAGATGCGGCAGGGCTTCGTGGCTTGATCGCCGGTGACGGCTTCGAGGCGGCATTCGTTGCCCGGATCGGCGACACCCCGGTCGGGACATGCCTGCTGGTCCGCCACGAGCTGGAGCCCGTACATGATCTGACGCCATGGCTGGCCGGGTTGGTCGTCGATGCAAGGTATCGACGCCGAGGCATCGCCACCGCGCTGGTCAAGGCAACGGAAGCCCATGCGGCGTCACGGGGCGTCGAGATGCTCCATCTCTACACATGGGATGCGCGTGATTTCTACGCGGCTCTCGGCTGGAATACCGTTGAGATAAGCGGCTCGGACGGCGAGAAGATGGCGCTGATGTCGCGCCGCCCTCGCCTATAGCAGCTTCGCGACGAGACAGCCCAGCGCGAACGCCACCATCAGCCCGGCGGCAACGACAACTCCGCGCCGGCCGCCAAGCGCGTGCACGCCAATGCCGTATGGTGGCCGGGACAGGCTTCGGATCACCGTGCGCGGTTTGACCTCATTGCCGCCGAGCTCGACGCTGCGCATCTGAGGTAACTCGGCTAGGCGTTGGGTAACCAGTTCCCAATGCCTGCCAGGCAGCAGGTCGCGTTTTCCGTAACGGTCGAAGAAATACATCTGCTCGGCAAGTCGCGCGACCGCGTCGCGGAAGGCGGGATCGACCTCCAGGTCACGTTCGGCCCGTTCGCGGTCTTTGTCGTTCATAAGACCGAGCACATATTCGCCGGCCCGCGCGATGCGATCGCTTTCACTGACCAAGGCGTGCACCTTCCCTTTTTCCTCACCAGTGCGGTGGCTTGGTTACCGGCACTTCATCTCCTGTCTGCTCCTCCAGCGCCAGGAAGCGATCCGTCAGCGCGTCCAGCTTGCGCTGCATGCGCTCGATCACTTTCCACTGCTCGGCGATCTGGCCGGACAGTTCCTCGATGATCTTCTCCTGCTCGGCGGCGCGTATTTCCAGCGTCGTCAGCCGGTCGGCGGGCGTGATCATGTGAATTCCCCAGTCTCACCGCGATGTCGTTCACCGCGATGTCTTGCGCCGTGATGCGAATTTCGGCGCCGTCATACTAGCG
>NZ_RZPH01001227.1:0-1566 GCF_004022825.1 Mesorhizobium sp. M7A.F.Ca.CA.004.04.2.1 | reverse complement strand
GATGAAAAGCCAGATCGGACCGAGCCCGAACATCACCAGCGGATGGCGATAGAGACGATAGGCGAGGCGGCCCCGCCACGACATCTGCCGGTATTCTGCAACGGTCAGCGTCCGGATGTCGCCCATGCCGCGTTCGTCAAGATTGCCGGCGCTGGCGTGGTGCGTCGCGTGGGCGCGCCGCCAGCAATCGTAGGGCGTCAGCGTCAGGATGCCGAGCGCGCGGCCAATCCAGTCGTCCGCGTAACGATTGGCGAAGAAGGAGCCGTGGCCGCAATCGTGCTGGATCATGAAGATGCGCACCAGAAACCCGGCCGCGGGGAGGATGAGGACCAGTCCCCACCAATGGCCATAGGCATAAGCCGCCGAAGACAGCCCCCAGAGTATGGCGAATGGAATGAGGGTGATGGCGAGTTCGACGGCGCTGCGCCGCCTGTCAGGCTTCTTGTAGCGGGCGAGAATCTTCAACCAGGCGCGCTTGCTGTTGGCGACCGCCTCAGGGGAAATCATGTTCATCAGGAAGCATAGGCGGGGCGCCTCGCCGCCGCAAGGCAACATCACGCAAAATTACTGTGCGTAATTGTCGCGTAGCTTGGCGATCGAGCCTGCCAACCCGCCAGCTCGACCTGCTGATGGCTCTGAGCGTCGGTTTTCCGCTGGTCGATCGCTATTCGCGATCGAGGATAGGGCAGCCGCGCTCGGTGCCAAAAGTCACGCGCACGCGGTCGCCGCCCTGTCTGCCGCGGACCGTGATCTCCCGGCGGCCGACGGACTCTATCCTTGCGCGGCGGATGCCCATTCGGTCTGCCTTGTCGAGAGCCCGGTCTTCCGTGCAGCCTCGTTGACGGCGGTCGCGCCGATCGTCGCGACGGGGGCCTTCGCAATCGTCGTAGGCGGGGTCGCAATCTTCCATGAGCTTCAGCCGCGGGCCATGTTTGCCCAATTGCAGCTGAAGATTGTCTGCTTGTGCCGGAAAGGCCGCCAAGGTGATGGCGCCGAGGCCGACAAACGCTATCAGCGATGAGGTGATCGAAACCTTGCGCATTTACGTCCTCCATTGAACCACAACACATCTATCCTTAGATGGTTCGGCTCTCCCCGGCTATTGCCGATAGGAGGTTTGCTGCCAAGATCGATTGTTGCGTTACCGCCGGCGCCAGCCGATGTCACCGCGCTCCGCCCCATCGAGGCGGTCGAGCAGTTCTCTGAACCGATCGGGGATGTCGGCCTCGGTGCGGAAGGCCGGCAAGGTGCGCAGAAAGCGGGTCACCGCCTCGGCGCCGAACTGGCGCCTGATCTCGATGGCCAGCCCCTCTGCCTTTTCGCCCATGTTGCGGGTCATCATCTCAAAATCCTGTGTCGGCTTCGAAACTCCTGCAGCAAGAGAATGGTTCCCCCATCATGCCTGTATGGCAAGCAAAGCCCGCGGTTAAGGTAAAATTTGAATTAAAGTCGAAATGTCTTGCCTGTCATTGCCCGGCCTTGGCCGGCGGCTTCCATAGTCGCTTACCCCTTGATTTTTGGCCACCAAACATCGATATCGGGCACAAAATCCACATCATTCGAGAT
>NZ_RZPH01001226.1:0-1572 GCF_004022825.1 Mesorhizobium sp. M7A.F.Ca.CA.004.04.2.1 | reverse complement strand
CGCCTACAAGGCCGCCAACACCGCCGATTCGATGATCGGCCACCGCACCCCGCGCCACGAGGCCTTCGGCTGGGCGGCGGCGCGCTTCGACGACTGGATCAATCTGCCGGCGTCGCGGCTGACGGCGCTGCTGATCGTGCTGGCGGCGTTCTTCGTCAAAGGCGCTGATGCGAAAAATGCCTGGCATGCGGTGTGGCGCGACGCGAAAAAACACCGCTCACCCAATGCCGGCTGGCCGGAAGCGGCGATGGCCGGTGCGCTCGGCCTGGCGCTCGCCGGGCCGCGCAGCTACGGCGGCGTGCTCGTGGACGACGTCTTCATGGGCGAAGGTGGGCGGCGCGAGGCCGACAGCGTCGACATAAGGCGAGCGCTGAAACTCTATCGCGTCGCCGACTATCTGCTGATCGCGCTGTTTGGGTTGGTCGCGGTCATGGTCATCGTGGCGTGATCTACTTCACCCTCCCCTTGTGGGGAGGGTAAGAAACGCTCAGAACTCGATCCCCTGCTGCGCTTTCACGCCTGCGGAAAAATGGTGCTTGGTCACGCCCATTTCGGTGACGAGGTCGGCGGCCTCAACCAGCGCCGGCTTGGCGTTGCGGCCGGTGACCACGACATGCAGGCCCTCACGCCGCGCCTTCAACGCCGCAACCACTTTGTCGAGATCGAGATAGTCGTAGCGCAGCGCAATGTTCAGTTCGTCGAGCACCAGCAGGCTGATCGACGGATCGGCCATCAGTTCGAGCACCTTGGCCCAGGCGGCTTCGGCGGCGGCGATGTCGCGCTTCAGGTCCTGCGTTTCCCAGGTGAACCCCTCGCCCATCGCGTGCCAGACGACGCGGTCGCCGAAGGCGGCGAAGGCGTCCTTCTCGCCGGTGTGCCACTTGCCCTTGATGAACTGGACAACGCCGACGCGCTTGCCGTAGCCGAGCATCCGCAGCGCCAGGCCGAAGGCAGCCGTGGTCTTGCCCTTGCCGGGACCGGTGTTGACGATCAGCAATCCCTTCTCGACCGTCTTGCTCGCCACCTCGGCATCCTGCACAGCCTTGCGCTTGGCCATCTTGGCGCGATGGCGCTCTTCGTCCTTATCGTCGATGTCGGTCATGTCATTTCACCTTGAGCGGCAGCCCCGCCACCATCAGCAGCACCGTATCGGCGACGGCGGCGACCTGCTGGTTGAGCCGGCCGGCGGCATCGCGAAACCGGCGCGCCAGTGCATTGTCCGGCACGATGCCTTGTCCGACCTCATTGGACACCACGAACCAGGGCCCGCGCGGCCGCGACAGCACCTCCGTCAATCGCCGGCATTCCAGCTCGAAATCGTGTTCGGCCAGCATGTGGTTGGTCAGCCACAGCGTCAGGCAGTCGACAAGCACCGGCCGATCCTCCGGCAAGGCGGCAAGCGTACCGGCGAGATCGAGCAGTGCGTCGATGGTCGTCCAGCCTTCGCCGCGCCGCGATCGGTGCAACGCGATGCGTTCATGCATCTCGTCATCATAGGCTTGCGCCGTGGCGATATAGGTCCAGGGCGGCGGCAAGGCGGTCGCCAAAATTTCGGCGTGCGCGCCCTTGCCG
>NZ_RZPH01001225.1:0-1573 GCF_004022825.1 Mesorhizobium sp. M7A.F.Ca.CA.004.04.2.1 | reverse complement strand
GCCGAGACGCTGGCCATGGTTGCGCAGGCCTGGCCAGCCTGAAACTGACGCTTTTGTTTTGACGCAATTCCCAAGGGAAAGCGCTAGCGCTTTTCCCGGGAAAAACGCCTCACACTTTTCCTGGAATTGCTCTAGCCCTTCGCGGGATGCTCGACGGCCTGGCGACCGAAATCGGGCACGTCGATGTCCTGGCCGGCTTCGATGATCGAGCGGCGCACAGCCCGCGTCCGGGTGAACAGGTCGAAGAGCTTTTCGCCATCGCCCCAGCGGATCGCGCGTTGCAGCGACGCCAGGTCTTCCGAGAACCGCGCCAGCATTTCGAGAATGGCGTCCTTGTTGTGCAGGCAGACATCCCGCCACATGGTCGGGTCGGAGGCGGCAAGGCGGGTGAAGTCGCGGAAGCCGGAAGCCGAATATTTGATCACTTCGGACTTGGTTACCGACTGCAGATCATCGGCGGTGCCGACGATGTTGTAGGCGATGATGTGCGGCAAATGCGAGACGATGGCCAGCGTCATGTCGTGATGCTGCGGATCCATCGTGTCGATGTTGGCGCCGCAGCGGCGCCAGAACTCCGACAGCCTCTCCAGCGCATCCGGGTCGGTGTCGGGCAGCGGCGTGAAGATGCACCAGCGATTGTCGAACAGGTCGGCGAAACCGGCGTCGGGGCCGGATTTTTCCGTGCCCGCCAGCGGGTGGCCGGGAATGAAATGGACGCCTTCAGGCACATAAGGCTGCATCTGCGCGATGACGGACGCCTTGGTCGAGCCGACATCGGTGAGGATCGCGCCCGGCTTCAGCGCCGGCGCGATTTCCTCGGCAACCGCGCCGGATGAGCCTACCGGCACCGAAATGATGACAAGGTCGGCATCGCGGACAGTCTCTCTCGCATCGGTGGTATAGCTATCGCCCAGCCCAAGCTCCTCGGCTCGCGCCAGCGTCGCCGCACTGCGCGTTGATATGGCTACGTGACGGGCCAGCCCCTCGCGGCGGATGACGCGGGCCAGCGACGAGCCGATCAGGCCGATGCCGACCAGCGCGATCTTTTCAAACATCGGTGATGTCATGGTCTCTAGCTTTTCAGGAATGTCGTGAGAGCGGCGACAACGCCGCGATTGGCCTCTTCGGTGCCGACGGTCATGCGCAACGCGTTGGGAAAGCCATAGCCCGAAACGCGCCGCAATATATAGCCGCGCGCCGTCAGATAGTCGTCCGCCGCCGCCGCCGAATGCTTCTGGTCATCGGGAAAATGAATGAGAACGAAATTGCCGACGCTCGGCGTTACCCGCAGCCCGAGCTTTGTGAATTCCTCGCTCAACCAGGCAAGCCAGGTCTCGTTGTGCGCCACGCTGCGCTCGACATGGGCGCGGTCGCGGATGGCTGCGATACCGGCCTCGATCGCCGTCGCATTGACGTTGAAGGGACCGCGCACGCGGTTGATGGCGTCGACGATATGCATCGGCGCATACATCCAGCCGATCCGCGCGCCACCGAGGCCGATCTTGGAGAAGGTACGGGTCATCACCACGTTCTCGGTGCTGCCGACCAACTCGATGCCGGCCTCATAGTCGTT
>NZ_RZPH01001224.1:0-1575 GCF_004022825.1 Mesorhizobium sp. M7A.F.Ca.CA.004.04.2.1 | reverse complement strand
ACATAGAGCGTCTCCCAGCAGCCGAACATGTGGGCTGCGGTGGAGACATCCTTGGGATCGCCGACGGCAGCGCCATTGTCATCGATGCCGACAGCGGTGCGGTAGGCCTTCTGCGCTTCGGAATCGTTGGCCTGCGCATAACGCGGCGAGCCTTCCCAGAAATGGCTGCCGTCGAGGAATTCGAGGCCGGGGCTGTTGATGTCGGTGGCCTCGAGCGAATCGATGAAGCCGAACAGTTGCGGTCGGTTGGAGCCGTAGAATTCGCCGAGCTCCTTGACGAAAGTGAGCACGGCCGGGCCGACCATGACGTGGTAGATCACCTCGGTCTCGGCCGGGATCTGCGGGAAGTATTTGGTGAAGGACGATTCCGTCGGCGGGATGGCGATCTGCGCGATGACCTCGCCGCCTTGCGCCTTCAGTGCCGGCGGCAGGTAGTCGCGATGGTCGTAGCCGAAAGCGAAATTGGGGAAGATCTGCGTCACCTTCTTGCCGGCATTGGCCGCGATCCACGGCGCCATCGACTGGATCTGGCTCTTCACGTCGGTGATGCCGGGCTGGAAGACATAGCGGTTCAGCTTTGTCGAGGCGACGTGATGGCCTTCGCTGACGACGAAATAGGGCATCTTGTTTTCGCCGGCGGCGGGCGCAGAGCCAATGACGACATGCGAGAACAGCGTGCCGAAGACGATGTCGGTCTTGTGCTGGGTGGCGAACTTGCCGACCACCTCGGCGCCACGGCCGGGATCGGTGCCGTCATCCTCGATGATCACCTCGACCTGACGGCCGTTGATGCCGCCGGCGGCGTTGATCGCCTTGACCGCGGCAGCCGTGGTCTTCTCGTACCAGCGGCCATAGGCGGCGCCGATGCCGGTGCGGTGCGACTGGAAGCCGATCTTGATCGGCGCCGAACTCTGCGCCTGGGAATAGCGGACGTAGCCGGGGGCCAGGCCCAGGCCGGCGCCGGCGGCCAGACCCTTCAGCGCCGTGCGGCGGGTGAGCGTGGATCTGGAGAGATCGAAAAACCCATTCTTGTCAGTCACGGCAGTTCCCCTGTTTTTGAGTTTTGACTGGCTGTAACGAGGCAAAAAATCGCATGTGTACAAACTAAATCACCAAAGCCCCGACGTGGCAAGCGGGCTTTCCCCGAAGGCATGCTGGTCGCCTTTTCTCATCCGACAGTCGGCGTGGCAAGCAACCAGAGGCCGAAGACGGTGTAGGCGATCATCAGCAAGGTGAGCGGGAACTGGCTGAGTGCCGCGCGGGAGGGCTGTGGGTGCAGGCGCCAGGCGAAGCCGTGAGCGACGAGGACGGCGAGCACATGGCCCAGGATGATGGCGCCGGCCTGGATATTCCACAGCCACCACGCAGAGTCCGCCCCCGCAACGATGCCGGCCTCGATCTGCATGTCGGCGGTGCCGAACAGGTTCCAGCCCAGCGCGAACGGATCGGACAGTGCCGCAAGCGCATACTGGCCGTCGACGAGCAGCGCCGTCAGATAATGCGCAACGTGATAGGCAAGCGCAATTGGCACGATCGACCACACCAGCAGGCCTGCGGCCTGGCCGAGCGTGTGAT
>NZ_RZPH01001223.1:0-1575 GCF_004022825.1 Mesorhizobium sp. M7A.F.Ca.CA.004.04.2.1 | reverse complement strand
CCTGGGTCGAGGTGCGCCTGATGAACCACGCGGCGAAAGGCATTACCGACAAGGATTTCGAGTTGGCGAAAAAGATCGAGGATGTTGTCCAGTGGCAGCCGGCCAAGGAAGGCGGGGCGCTGGAGGGCACTCCGCTGACCGATCAACGCTTCGCTTACGTCAAATATGACTAAGCAGGGTCGGAATTTGTTGATAGCGTATGAAAACATTCGCTGATCCGCTGCAAGGTGGGGTTCACGGCCAATCCAGTTTCGTCTAGGATCGTGGCGGCACCAGAAAGTAGTTTAGCGAATGGCGGTTGCTTGGATCGGCAACCGGGAAGCGCTGATTGAGCGCGCGGCTGCGCATGCCGCGTCGCTACTGTCGTCAAGTCGGTGCCCGGTTTTCAGCTTTGATACGGATATAGACGGCACGAGGGCGGCGATCGCGCTGGCTGAGAGGGCTGGCGCGGCATACGACCATGCCGATGGCGCGGCACTTGCCCGGGAGACTGCGCTTTTTACGGACAAGGGGGCAATGACCGTCGCCCCCGGAGAGACGCGCCGGCGTGCCGATGTCGTGGTGATCGTGGGCGAGCTCCCGCGGATCCATCATGGTCTTGTTGGCGAACTCGCCGGGACGGTTCCCGACCTCTCGACCGTGAACCAGCGCGCGTTCTTCGTGGTAGGCCCGAACGGGATGTCTGTGCCGCCGCTGAACGGCGGGCGCGAGGCAACGCGACTTTCCTGTGGCCAAGCTAGCCTCGCCGCCACGCTGGCGGCGCTGAGGACACAGCACAAAGGGCGGCGTACATCGCAACCGGTGTCGAATTTCAATGATTTCGCCAAAGCGTTGGCGGCCGCGCATTTTCCCGTGTTCCTGTTTTCAGGCCACGCCGCCGAAGGCCTGGCATTGGAGATGCTGCAAGGACTGATCGCCGATCTCAATCACAAATCGCGCGCATCCGGCCTTCATCTGCCGGCGAACGAAAGCGGCTGGGGAAGCACGCTCGCCTCGGCCTGGATGACAGGTTTTCCGCTGCGCACCGGCTTTGCGCGCGGTTTCCCGGAATTCGATCCCTGGCGCTGCGATGTGGCTCGCATGATCGCTGCCGGCGAAGCCGACCTGCACCTGCGGATCTCCGCCATAACTGCCCAGCCGAAGGAAAAAAAGCGACGCATGGCGTTGATTGCGTTGACGAAAACGCAAGAGCCGGTTGCCGGCGCCGCAGTCACCATCGCCATCGGCGAAGCTGGGGTCGATCACGATGCGGTTGTCTACTCCAGCCGCACGGGCTCGCTCAGGTCGATCGATGCGCAAGCGGCCTCGCAATTGCCCTCCGCCGCGATGATCATCCGCCTGATCGCTAGCCACGCTTTCGCCGAGCCACTGCCATGCTGACGAAAATCGCCGGCGGCGACATCATCGATCCCGTCAACGGCCGTCTCGGCAAGGGCGACCTTTGGGTCAAGGACGACAAGATCGTTTCGGCGCCGGCGGGAGGGGCGGCCGACCGGATCATCGAAGCCAGCGGCTGCATCGTGATGGCTGGCGCCATCGACATCCACTCCCACATTGGCGGCGGCAATGTGAACA
>NZ_RZPH01001222.1:0-1575 GCF_004022825.1 Mesorhizobium sp. M7A.F.Ca.CA.004.04.2.1 | reverse complement strand
CCGAAGGGCCCCGCCAACCCGAGTTCGTTGCCCTGCTTCAAGGAAGCGAAGACGTCCGCCGCAAGCCTGGAGCCAGCATGTCGGCGTAGGCCGTTGCATGCATCGACCTGCTTTACGGCTCTTCATGCGGGTACGCTAAACAAGATGTGTTTCGCCCGATAATGCGAGGCCATCTATGATCGATTCTCGCGGCAATGCCGCAAGAAATCGCCATTCGCTTCGACAAGGAGAATTGATCCGGTGCGGTTGAGATCTGTTTCTCTGGGTGTCGTCGCCAGCCTTCTCGTCGTCATCGCCGTGGCGGTATCGGCCCGATCCTTTGCCGCACCATCTGCCGTTCCAGCCTGGCTGCAGGCTCATGTCGGCGACAGCGACGGCCAGATCTCGCAAATTGTCCTCGAACGAGCCCGCGCGCTTTACCGGAAGAAGGTCGCGCAAGGCGCTGTCAAGAACCCCTGCTACTTCGCCATGGATGCCACACGCCCCAGCGATCTGGGCAATGGCGTGCTCGGCCGTCGCTATTACGTCATCTGCGAGGCCAGCCAGTCGTTTAGCGCGATTTCGTCAGGCCACGGCAGCGGGCGGAATTTGAAAGGCGTCGTCGATTTTTCAAACGGCAAACGGTGCGCGAAGAACTTCGGCAATGCGATGGATTCATCGTTGACGGCCGGCGGCGCCTATATGACCAGCGAGGCCAAAACCTCGTTCAAGGGCTATTACCGCACCGGCGCGAAGCAGGACGCGGTTTTCCAGCGCACCTTCATCCAGTTCGACGGCGAAGGCGAAGCCGCGAACGCCAGGCAGCGGGCGATCGGCGGTCACGCTGCCCAGGTGCTGCATGGCATGTGCCTGCGCAAAAACCCGAACAGCTCGCACGCCGACCATGACGGCTTCGTGCCGTTCGGCAAGCTGGTGGACTATGCCGGCGGTCGCAGCAATGGCTGCACCAGCTGGTCGCCGGCGGATGCCAAGCGGATCATCCCGATGGTCAAGGACAATCCGACGACGCTCTACATCTACCCGGAATCGCGCGACATCACCGCGGTCGCAGCCGACCGTTCACAGCCGGGCGCCTACTGGAACGCGTCCTGCCTGAAGGAAATCGGCACACCGAAATTCTGGCCGAGAAAGACCCTTGAGCCGATCATCGCCCAATACAGGAAGGATCATCCGGCACCGCCGCCACAGCCGCTGCCGATCTGCGAAGCGTCTTGAAGTCCGCATAGCGCCGCCGCGTTGATTAAGACCGTGCTGCTTTATGTTCGTCGTGCGAACCGCATTGATCGGCGGCCCTGCGACCCACCAGCAATGATTCAATCCGATCTCCAAGGTCAGCGCGCCAGCAGCTTCGGCCCCCGCCTCTCTCCTCGGCGTCGCTACTCAAAACAGCTGTGTGCATAAGGGCCGGATGGATCAGACTGGTTGAATGCTCTGGCCGAGGAGAGAATTTCCGGCACCACGTTCAGCCGATTGCGGTGGTTGGAACCAACGGCCTGCTACCCAGTTAGAAAGCCAGCAAGTCTGGTTGTAGCCTTGCCGCCATGTGAATCAAAACCCGCCGACGCTGTCTACGGC
>NZ_RZPH01001221.1:0-1577 GCF_004022825.1 Mesorhizobium sp. M7A.F.Ca.CA.004.04.2.1 | reverse complement strand
GGCGTATCCGTCGGTTCTGCCGCGACCTTGGCGGTCTGCGCGGCGCGCCAGGCATCCAGGCGGACGGCAAGCTCGTTATCGTTCAGGGCCAGCACGGCGGCGGCTAGAAGGGCTGCGTTGGCAGCGCCCGCCTTGCCGATGGCCAGCGTGCCCACGGGAATGCCGGCCGGCATCTGGACAATGGACAGCAGCGAATCCTGCCCGGAAAGCGCTTTCGATTCCACCGGCACGCCGAACACCGGCAATGGCGTCATCGCCGCCGTCATGCCGGGCAGGTGTGCTGCACCGCCGGCGCCGGCGATGATCACCTGATAACCGGCCGCCTTGGCGCCCTTGGCGAAATCATAGAGCCGGTCTGGGGTGCGATGCGCGGAGATGATCAGCCGTTTGTGCGGGATGCCGAGTGCTTCCAGCGTTTCGGCCGCATGGCGCATCGTCGCCCAGTCGGACTGGCTGCCCATGATGATGGCGACGTCGGCGCGTTGATCGTCCAAGTCCGTGTTCCCCGGCGACAAAGGCGCGCCTTAGCGGAATTCGCGCGAGGCCGCAAGGACAGGCGGCGGCCGCAGCTCTTTGCAACGTTGAATCAGGCCATCAGATGCCGTCGCGCTCGGCCTCTGGCGTCGAGACCAGCAAGGCCGAAGCCGCGTTGGCGGCGGTGATGGCCGCCCGCATGGTCTGCCCACGGGCAAGTCCCGCGGCCAGCGCGCCAACGAATTCATCGCCGGCGCCATGCGTGCTGGCGACCTTGACGGGGATGGCGGACAGAGCAAACGCCTCACCGCTCCGATCGCAACAGGCGACGCCCTCGCCGCCCGCCGTGACAATCGCCACCGGATAAAGATCGGCCAGCAGCCGTGCGGCTTGGGCGGCCCCGTCCAGCGTCTCGAACACTGCTGTGCCAGCCAGGAATTCAGCCTCGATGGCGTTGACCACCAATATGTCGACCAGCGCGATCAACTCGTCGGAGAGTTCGCGCGCGGGGGCCGCGTTGAGCACGACGCGGCCGCCCCGTGCTTTGACGGCGCGTGCGGCGGCAATGTTGCCGGCTTCCGGCACTTCGTTCTGCAACAAAAGCACTGCCGTTTGGACCATCACATCGGAAGCAGAGGCAATGTCGGCATGGCCCAGTGTCAGATTGCTGCCCGAGACGATCACCGCGCCATAGTCGCCGCCCGCGTCGAAGATCGCCACGCTCATGCCGGAGCCGGCGCCAGCGGCCACCCGCACGAAGCGGTGGTCGACCACTGCGCGATTGAGATTGGCCAGCAACGCCCGCCCGAAATCATCGTCGCCGACGGCGCCGATCATCGCCGCGCGCACGCCGGCCCGCGCCGCCGAGACAGCCTGATTGCCGCCCTTGCCGCCGCATTTCGGGTGCCAGGCATGGCCGGTCACCGTCTCGCCCTTGCGCGGGCGGTCGGGCGCGTCGACCATGATGTCGTAGTGCAAGCTGCCGAACACGGTGACCAGCGGCGATGTCGTCATGAGCCCCGGTCTTTTCGTTTCGATGTCACCGCGGACATGGTGCGGCCGAGATTGCGCTCCGCCGCCTGATAATCGCGCTGTGCCACCGC
>NZ_RZPH01000121.1:0-9412 GCF_004022825.1 Mesorhizobium sp. M7A.F.Ca.CA.004.04.2.1 | reverse complement strand
GGAGCGACGCCTGCTTTGGCCAGGAGCGGCTCGGCCCCCGGGGTGAAGCCGATGAACTTGCAGTGCGCAAACGCATCAGACACGAAATCCTTCGCAGCGGCCTCCTTGACCAGCAACTCGGCGCCCGCCTCGGAGAGGAGCAGCACCACCGCGTCGAACAATACGGACGGACCGCCGTCGATCATGTGCCTTGCCTCGATGTGGGTGCCGTCGGCGGCTTCGACGCCACCCACCTTGGGCGCAACCACCTCCATCACCGCGCCTTCCGCTTCGATGGCGGAACGAAGTTCCTCGAACAGCGCGACATCGGCTCCATCGCTGAGCATGACACCGACTTTGCGGCCTTCGAAACTATTGGGTCCATTTTGGATGATGCTGAGCGCCGGCGACGGCGGCAAGTCATCGCGCGGCGGAACGGCGGCTTCGGCAGGTTCGGGCAGGTCACGGATGCCGAGCTTATCGGCGACCGTGGTCGCCAGCGTTTCATCGATGTTCAACAAATGCGAAACCATGCGCTCGCGGATTGCCGGCGCCTGGACCTTGCTCAGTTCAAACGTCAGCGCCATCGCGATGTGACGCTGCTCCGGTGGTGTCTGGCTGTTGAAGAATTGCCGGGCCTGGCTGTAGTGATCGGCGAAGCTCTCCGCGCGCAGACGTACTTTCTGCCCTTGTTCGGCATCGGCGAAAGAACGGAAGCCACGCTGCGGATCCTCGCGCGGTCCCAGTCCCCATGAGTTCGGCTCATAGTTGGCACGACCGGCCGGGTTGCGCATGGCCATGTGCCCGTCCTGTTGAAAATGGGCGAACGGGCACTTCGGCGCGTTGATCGGCAGATGGGTAAAGTTCGGGCTGCCCAGCCGTTTCAATTGGGTATCGAGATAAGAGAAGTTGCGGCCTTGCAGTAGCGGATCGTTGGAGAAATCGATTCCGGGCGGCACATTCTGCGTCATGAACGCCACCTGCTCGGTCTCGGCGAAGAAATTGTCCGGCATCCGGTCGAGCACCAGCCGACCGACCGGAATTGGTTCGAGGACCTCTTCGGGAATGATCTTCGTTGCATCCAGGATATCGAAGTCGAAACTGTCGGCAAATGCCTGATCGAACAGTTGCACCGTCAACTCCCATTCCGGGAAATTGCCGGCCTGTATGGCCTCCCACAAATCGCGGCGATGGAAGTCGGGATCGGCACCATTGATCTTGACCGCCTCGTTCCAGACCACCGATTGCATGCCGAGCTTCGGTTTCCAGATGAATTTGACGAAGGTGGATTCGTCCTTCGCGTTGACGAGGCGGAACGTGTGCACACCAAAGCCTTGCATGAAGCGGAAGGAACGCGGGATCGCGCGATCCGACATGATCCACATCACCATGTGCATTGATTCCGGCATCAGGCTGATGAAGTCCCAGAAATTGTCGTGCGCCGTCTGTGCCTGCGGAAAGGCACGGTCGGGCTCCTGTTTGGCGGCGTGGATCAGATCGGGAAACTTGATGGCGTCCTGGATGAAGAAGACCGGGATGTTGTTGCCGACGAGATCCCAATTGCCCTCCTTGGTGTAGAGCTTGACCGCGAAGCCGCGCACGTCGCGGGCGAGATCGAACGAACCCTTGTTGCCGGCAACCGTCGAGAAACGAACGAATGCCGGCGTCTTTTCACCAGCTCGCTGGAAAATGTCGGCACGTGTGTATTTGGCAAGTGACTCGTAGGTCTCGAAAAAACCATGCGCGCCATAGCCGCGGGCATGAACGACCCTTTCCGGGATGCGTTCGTGGTCGAAGTGGAAAATCTTCTCGCGAAAGTGAAAGTCTTCGATCAGCGATGGTCCGCGCTCACCGATCCGCAATGTGTTTTGGTCGTCGGAGACAGGCGTTCCGAGCGCCGTCGTAAGGGCAGGCGTGTCGTCCCCCGCGATCTGGTGCAACTCGCCGCCATTTCCGCGCGCGCTATTCTGATCCAGTCCACTTGCCGATTGGCGAGCGGAGGGGCGAGCGGATTTGGCCATGACAGATCCTCGATCGATACCGGAAGGTTGAAGTGGTCAAGCCATCAAACTGCCGGTGAGCAGCTTTGTTCCCGTAAAAAATGGACGCTGGAGACACCGCTGTCGGAGGAGCCGGGACTGCTGCGGCGATGGTGCGCGCCGATCGGATGACAGATATCTCCGCCTGCGCACAATTCATGAAGAGTTGTCTCCGGCACGAGGAACGAACCAAACTTCCATGCATTTAGCTGGGGCTGCGTTCACACACTCTTTCTTCTGGGAGCTGGACCATTGTCATCCGGAGGCTGCCTTTTGGCCGACCAGGAAACCAATGAAGTTTCCATCGTTGACCTGATACCTGCCCTGCGGGCATTCGCGCGCACCTTCTGCCGCGTCCCCGACGACGCTGACGATCTCGTGCAGGAGACACTGACCAAGGGTCTCGCCAACATCGACAAGTTCGAACCCGGTACGCGCATGAAGTCGTGGCTCTTCACCATCATGCGCAACACTTACTATACCCGGGTCAAGATCGCTGCCCGGGAGGCGCCCGGCCTGCTCGATTGCGCGTCTTCGAGACCAATTTCGGAAGCCACCCAGGAATGGACCGTTCAGAGCAAGGAAGTTCACGGCGCCATTCAAAGGCTGCCTGAACACCAACGCGAGGTCCTGATGCTGATCGGCGTTTTGGGAGTGAGCTACGAGGAAACCGCCGACATATGCGGTTGCGCGGTCGGAACGGTCAAAAGCCGCCTGAACCGTGCGCGCGCCAACATCCTTGAATTCCTGGGGGAGAGTTCGCTGCAGACATTGATAGAAAGACGAAACCAGCTGTCGGATGGTCAGCTCGATGTCGAGGTCGACGGCCGCAGATAGTCAGTTCTTCACGTCGCGCCGACGTTTCTCGACGAGCGCGTTCTGCAATTCGATCGCCAGCTTGGTCAGGCGGTCTGGAATTTTTTCCTGCTCTATGGCGGCCAGCAGGGAAGCAATCTCCTGATCCACAGCCATCTCGACATGCGGATCCGGGGTATCGTCGCTCGAACGAGACATCACATTCTCTTGATAGCGGGTCCCTTGATCCTAGTGTGGTGATAAGCGCCTGGCATTACAAGGCGGTGTCAACCGCCAAGAAGCTCACCAGCGGCCCCTTGCACAGGTTTATTTCCTTGCTGCTCCTTCGTCGTCCCGGTCCTTCGTCGTCCCGGTCCTTCGTCGTCCCGGGCCATGGACGCGCGGCGGTGGCGTTCAATCCCTAGGCAATCGGTCAGCGGCGTGATCCTGATATTGATCGGGCTTGATCCGATTGCCGTCCAGCCCGCGCTCCTGGCCATGCTGCTTCTTGTTGCGATTCGACAAGACCGCGTTTTCTTCGATCTCGTCCTTCTCCGGGGAGGTCACCGCGCCGGCGCCGGCACTCTTGCCTGGCTGCTGCGGCCGAAATGTTTTTTACCGCCGGATGCCATGATATCCTCCTTCGAATCGGGGACACTCGTCGGTGCCCGTTGTTCGACGTCCGAACTGGCATCGCGCTGTAATGTTCCGCTTCACCCAGCGAGCAGAAAGGCGTCGCCATCCCACGACCGAAACGGCTTCTCGCCGTCGATGAGGACCCGCAATTGATGAGCTTGCGCCAGACGGCCGATATCATCGCGGTCTGAGAGAAGTGATCCGCGATAGGAATAGTTCAGCAAGGCGAGCCAGCCCGGCCGTTTCAGAACGCGCGCAATTTCGTCGAAATGCCGATCAGCCATGCCGGCCAGAACCAGATAGGGAAAGCTGTCCACCGCCAGCACGCAATCGAAACTGGCGTCGGCGAATTCGGACAGATCGAGACCGGAGGTTTGTCGCAACTCGACATTGCCGAGTGCGGCGCATTGCTCGGAGGCGATGGAGATCATCCGCGGCGATATGTCGATGCCGACCATCCACTTGAAGGATTTGCACAGCGCGCGCTCGAAACGGCCGATGCCGCAACCGATGTCGAGAATGCTCCGTTCCCTTCCGGTGAATTCTCGCGCCTCCAGCCATGCGACGATTTCGTTGGTCGTGACTGTGAGCCTTGCCTCATCGCCGAGGGATGCCAGTTGGACACTCGCGGCTCCCGAAATCGCTGCCGCGGCATCGAAGCTGGAGGCCAGCCGCATGACGACAGCGACATTCGTCTCGCCCTCATCGCGCTCATGCCGAACGGCGCCACCCGTTGCCCGCAACATGGCGAAGACGTCTGGTTTGCAGCGCAGCAGTCCGGCGACCTTTCGCAGCCTTGCTGCGTCGCCGGCATCCGCCGGCTGGACCTTCAGCACGACCTCCGCCAATTCCGCCGCTCCAATTGTGGGCGGCAGGTGGAGCGCCAGCCTGACGAGAACACCTTCGGCGCAAATGCCATCGGCCATGCAGTCTTCAACCGCCAGCCTGACCGATGTCGTGCGCCGGGCGGCTTTCGGTGCGGTTACACTCATGCATCAACTCCGCGTCCAGACCCTGCGCATCGTCCACCTGTCGACGGCGCCCCAGCCATATTTATAGGCCTCCTGGCCGCGCAGAAAATCGAACTCGCGCGCATCTTCGCGGATCGCTTCCGCGATTGCGTGGCCAATCAGGATCGCACCTGGACTCTCCTCGGCATAAGCAGGGTCGAAGCCACCGAGATAAGCATAGGCACGGCCGCGGTGGTGAAATCCGTAATAGGCGCCGACGGTTCCGCCATCGATCGCGAACAGCCAGCATCGCACCAGACCGTGAGCGTCGAGCAAGGGAAGTGAGAGCCGATGGAATTGCTCGACGGCGGCGTTGGCCAACACACCGCCTCCTTGTTCGGCCCAGCGCATATTGTGCAGGCGGATCAATTGATCGAGGAAAGTTTGCGGACTGCCGCTTGCCGACAACAGCGCGATCCGGCCGCATCTTGATGCGGCTTGACGCGCCCGACGCAACTGGCGTCTGCGTCTTGCGGGGACGCAGCCTGCAAGCGTTTCGTCGCCGGCGAGGGCGAGCACGGGGCAGGCGGCATGGGCGGTCGGCCAATCCATCTCGGGATGCGTCATCGCAAGGGAGAGGCTGTCCTGCGGCAAGTCCGACAAGATCCATTGCGCCCACCCGATCGAGAGGATCGACTCGGCGACAATGTCGACGACCTCGGCTTCGCTCCCAGGGACAGCCAGAATGTCCAGATAATCGCTGAGCGAAATGCCGACCGGAAGCAGCTTCGAACCGGATATCCCATGCTCAAGGTAGAATGGCGCCAGCCCGACCAGATCGTCGCCACGCCAGACCGCGACCGTCGCCAGTTCACCAGGTGCGAATGCGTGCCACCACGGCACCAGCCAGGCGGGAGATTGAAACGGAGTCGCCGAGGGACTCTGCTGCCACAGTTTCCACCAGTGCGGCGTCAAGGCGTCCAATTGTGTGAGGTCACCGATGATTTCGCTGCGCAGCACAGTTTAGCTCACGGCGTCGCCGCGAAGCGCCGGCGACCAGTGCCAAGCCGTGCCAGCGCTTGATAGGCGTCCATGTAAGACGAGATCATGCGTTCCAGCGAAAACCGCCGTCGCGCTTCGGCCCTGCATGTCTCGGCATCCAAGCTGGGCGCCGCAAGAATGGCTTGGGCCATCTCGTCGACCGTATCGACGAGAAAGCCCGTCCTGCCGTGCTCTATGACATCGGGAAGCGCACCATTTGGAAAGGCGACCACCGGGGTACCGCAGGCGAGGGCCTCCATGGCCACAAGCGAGCTGGTCTCGGCTGCGAGACTCGGAATGACCAGACAGCGCGCCGCATTGAGAATGCGTCGCTTGGCGGTGAAGCCGAGAGGGCCAAGGAAGCGGCGGCGGCCATCGAGGCGAGGTTGGACCTCATCGCGAAAGTACCGCGTATGCGTTTCATAGGGATAGACCTTGCCGCCGATGACCAGCGGCACATCTGCCTGTTTGGCTGCGTCGAGCGCCAGGTGGACGCCCTTTTCCGGACAAACCCGGCTTAGAACAAGGGCAAAGCCGCGCTTCGACTGCAGCAGGGTCAGTGCTTCGATGTCAACGCCGTTCGGAATCGGCGCCGTCAGCCGGGCGTCTGATGGCGCGGTTTTCTGCTGGGTGGGCGAGACCGCATGGAGCCAGAGATCACCGCGCGTGGGGCGCAATGCCGCGGCCGGATACCAATCCAATGGCAGGTGGAGGGTCACCAAGGTCGGACCATCGTCGGGCAGATAAGCGTCGAAATCTATGCCGTGCAGATGAACCACGTCGATGGGCCATCGGGCACGGGCAGCCGCGATCGCCTCGCGATGGGCCTGTTGCGCGCGGCTCTTCGCCGCCTCGTCGAGTACGCCGTTTTCGGCCGGTATTTCCACAAGCGTGCCGCTCGTTCTGGAGCCTCGGCAGCCAATGACGATAGATCGATGACCGGCCTGAACCAGTGCCCGATCGAGCATCGACAGAACCTGTTCGGCACCGCCGACAGCGTCGGGGCCGACGGGCGCGAGAGGGTAGGCGACATTGAGGACGGTGAGTGTCTCGCCTGGGCGCGTCTCGTTGCCCTGCGCCGTATCTCCACCTGTCAACGGCGTCGCGAAGTCCTGCATCTGATGCATGGGCAGCATGACATTTCACGCGGCCGAGGCCCGCTGCGTGGGGAGCGAGGCGGATGTCATGCCAGGCGCATAGCGGCGGATCATGGTTGAACAGAATTCAGCGAACTCCTCCGGCACCAGGGGCGGGCTGGTGTGGTGGGGCATCATTCCGCGGTGCTGAGGTGTGAAGCAGAAGGTGACCGTCACATCGAAATCGGCGAGTGCTTCCATCTGCCGGTCGAACCAGTCCAGCGCATTCGGCCGAAAACTGTCCGCCCAGGAAAGCCCGGTACGCATATTGGTGACACCCAGCCGCTTCATCCAGGCGACGGCATCGTCCAGCCGCGGGTCTTCGAAATGAAACCACTGCACCAGGCCCATTGCGGGTGTATGGCGCAGGAATTCCTCCAGCGCGGGCTTTGGCGTGCCGTCCTGGCGTAGCAGCCCCATATGGAAATGACGATAGTAAGAGGAGCCCTCGGCTTCGCGGTGACGCGTCGTTGCTTCCCATTCACGCGGAAGATCGTAGAGGCTGTACCACTGGATGCGTGGCGCATTGCCGAGCAGCAATTCAGCTGTGCGCTTGAGCCCCCAGACTTGGATTTCCTCGGCGCCGAAGGTCGATACGCCGACTTCGCTGACCCAGATGGGAAGATCGGTGACGGTCGCGATCTCGCCGATCTTCTGCGGCCATTCCTGGATCTGCCACAGATTCCAGTCGAGGGGAAAGCCGTGCACGGCGACGGCATCGACATGATCCAGCACGCCGAATTCCTTCATGCGGGTGATGAACCCCGGATCTATTGGCGAGATGCCACCGAGCACTTTGGTCAAAGCCGGGTTTTCAGATGCGATTGCGTCCGCCGCCAGGATTGCCATCCCGGCGAAGCGGCTCCAATCGGGGTCGAGCTCGGGATCCCAATGCGATTTGTTATTGGGCTCGTTCCAGATCATCGCGGCTTCAATCATGGCGCTGTCCTTTCGAGGGGTAGACGGGACCCCCACTGGCCGCGTCGCCGGCGGCGCGGCAGAAATAGACCTCCTGTTCGGGGTGCAGAACGATCTCGAAACCGGCGCTGCGCAGCATCGCTTCGGTGCAGGCGCGGTTGGGTATCCACCAGTTGGTCGGGTCATCGGCATAGCGGTGCTCGATGAAATGGAGCTTGGGAAATTCCGGCCGGTCGAACAGGTCATGCGTCCAGAAATGATAGTTCTCTTCCATCTCGGGCAGATCTGTGCTGCCGCGCTGCATGGACTGGAAGATCATCAGGTCACCGGCGACGTGCTCACGGATAAGGTCGAGCGCGAGCAAGGGGTGGCGCAGGTGATAAAGCACCCCCATGAACAGCACGACATCGAACGTTTCACTCAGGGCGCCGACGTCGTAGACCGAAAGTTTCTGGAATTCGATCTCGCAATCGGCGATCTCGGCGGCAAAGCGGGCCTGCGCCAGATAGGCCTCATCGAAATCGATGCCGAGGACACGGGCAGCACCTCGCCGTTTCATCTCGATGGAATAGAAACCGGCATTGCAACCAATATCCAACACCGTCTTGCCTGTCAGATCGGCGGGAATGGCCTCGGCGAATTTGCGCCATTTGATCAGCGGATAATTGCCGAGAAAATGGTTGGGAGCGGTTTCGACACCCGCCAGTTCCATGTTGTGGAACCATGGGCCGAGAGCATCGATACGTCGGCGGATTTCGGCATGGGAATGCAGCATGATCAGGCTCCTTCGCCGGGAACGACAGGCACATGCGAACGGGCACCTGGCATAATCGTGGCGGGTTGGTGACGGACGGGTGCGGCGCCGTCCTCGAGCAGCCGCAGAGCCGTGCGATAGCCGTTGAACGTGCCGACATCGACATAGGCCGACCCAGCCTTGACGCCGGAGGCTTGACCTCCGGCCGCAAGGTAGGCGTTGACCAACGTGCCGATATATTCGTCACGGCATTCCCGTTCACGCCAGAGTGCCGCAAGCTGATGCAGGATCTGGCCCGGCATCTTGAACGCACCCCAAACCCAGTTCGTGGCGGCGTCCTGTTGCTTGACCTGGATTTCGATCACGCGCTCGTGGTCATCGACAACGACGGCGTCGAAGAATTCCGGACGATCCACCGGGAAGAGCAGAAATGAAAGCTGATCGTCAGGCAAATGACAGAAGCCGTCCTCGGGAAACCAGATCGTGTCGGGAAGGCCGACCAGGACGACCTCATCGGACGCGACGAGAGGCGCTGCCCGAAAAATCGCATCGCAAAGTCCAACGGGATTGGGCTGCACCACGAAGAGAGCCGCGGCGTCACCATAGCCGGCAGCGTAATATTCGAGGATGTCGGATTTGCCCGATCCAATGATGAAACAGATCTTGTCGACACCAGCGTGCACCATCCGCCGCACCAGATACTCGCTCACGGCGCAGGGACGCTCGGTCTGTCCATCGATCCGGCTGCCGACCGGCAGCAGCTCTTTCGAGAAGCCGAGCGGTTGAATGCGGCTGCCGCGCCCGGCAGCGGGCACAATGCCCAACATCAGACTGCTTCCATCATCGGTTCGCCGGGAGATCTTTGAAAGGCGTCGTTTAGAATCTGGTCCAGCTCCGCCGCGCGCCGGCCAGAGGTGTGTTCGTCGAGAACCCGTTGGCGCGCACGGGTTTTGATAGCATCGAGTTCTCCTGCGGGTAAGGCGAGCGCCGCGACCACGTCATCGGTGTCGTGGGCCAGCAGGATCTCGCTGCCGGGTTCGAAGAAGCTGCTTAGGCCCGGCCATGTGTCGGTTACGATAGGCGCTCCACATGCCGCTGCTTCGAACAACCGGCCCGAAGGGCACCAGCCCTTTTGCGCCATCGCCTCGCGGGTCACATTCAGTG
>NZ_RZPH01001220.1:0-1578 GCF_004022825.1 Mesorhizobium sp. M7A.F.Ca.CA.004.04.2.1 | reverse complement strand
GTGCGGATATTTCGAAACGTAGTTTTCCAGCCACAGCGTGCCTTCGAGATCGAGATAGTTGGTCGGCTCGTCGAGCAGCAGCAGGTCGGGCTCGGCAAACAGCACCGCAGCAAGCGCCACGCGCATGCGCCAGCCGCCGGAGAAGGACGAGGCCGGACGCCGTTGCGCAGCGTCGTCGAAGCCGAGGCCGGCGAGAATGGTGGCGGCGCGGGATTCGGCTGAGTGCGCGTCGATATCGGCCAGCCGCATATGGATGTCGGCGATGCGGTGCGGATCGGTCGCCGTCTTTTCTTCTTCGAGCAGCGCCGTGCGTTCGAGATCGGCCTTGAGCACGATCTCGATCAGCGCGTCCTCGGTGCCCGGCGCTTCCTGCGCCACCTGGCCGATGCGGGTGCTCTTCGGCAGGCTGATCGAGCCTGTCTCGGACGGGAAATCGCCGGTGATGGCCTTGAACAGCGTCGTCTTGCCGGTACCGTTGCGGCCGACAAGGCCGGCCTTGGTGCCGGCCGGCAAGGTCAGCGAAGCATGGTCGAGAAGCAGGCGTCCGGCCATGCGGAGCGATAGGTCGTTGATGATCAGCATGGCCGCGCTTTTGCACCGGACATCAACGCTTCGCAAGGCCTTGCCGGCCAGTTGGCCGCACAAGGCCTCGAAACGACGCCAGCGAGGGCGTCGTCAAAGCAGCCGAACAGTGGCTTGCCTGCTCTCAGGCAGTCGCCTTGCGCTTCGTTGCCTTGGCGACAGCGGCCGGCGCTGCTGCCGGCTTGCGGCCAAGTCCCGTCGACTTTGCCAGCGCCGATCGCGTCGCCGAGTAGTTTGGCGCAACCATCGGATAGTCCGGCGGCAAGCCCCATTTGGCCCGATAATCGTCCGGGCTCAGGCCGTAGTCGGTCCGCAGATGCCGCTTGAGCGACTTGAACTTCTTTCCGTCCTCAAGGCAAATGATGTAGTCGGGAAACACCGACTTCTTCGGATTGACTGCCGGAACCAGGTTTGGAGTTTCCGCGACAACTGCACCAGCGAGCTTGCGAACCGAAGCACTGACGCTGGCAATCAACTCAGGCAGGCCGGCAGCAGGAAGCGGATTGTTGCCTACATAGGCCGAGACAATATCGGCCGTCAGCTCGATAACGGTCTTATCATCGATATTTGACAATTCTTTCACCTTATTTGCGACAAAATCCTCCACCCCAGCGAAGACTTGTGTCGATGTATCTCTTTAACCGCGTCCCCCAACGGACCGCCAAGTCTCATAAAAGAATGAAGAATCGGCAAAAATAGCATTCATGCGAAATCGACGCCGTGCAAATTAGAAAATCTAATACTTGGAACCAGCAGACTTAGCGGCAGGACTTTCGTCCAATATCTCCAGAATACGCTTCCAGCGGGCGCAACGCGCGAAATCCTTTTGTTCTATCGCCTTTTCGGCCCTCATCGCGGCGTAGAGCGGTGCCTCGGCGCCGAATTCGTCGATCAGCCAATGCGCTTCCTGATTGGCCAGACGCTCATTCTCGTCAAACATGGTTTTCGACCTCCGAACGTTCCACACCGACCGCGACACAACTGCCGATGACGAGG
>NZ_RZPH01001219.1:0-1579 GCF_004022825.1 Mesorhizobium sp. M7A.F.Ca.CA.004.04.2.1 | reverse complement strand
CCAGTAGAGAATGCCGAACAGCAGGCAATAGCCCGATATGACGCGCTGGAACCAGGCGAAGATCACCTCCACCCCGGAGGGCTGCAGCACGACGCGCCTCGAGGTCACCTCGCTCATATCAAGAGTTCCCGTTCGCCGAGCGGCGCGAAATAGGCATCGACATCCGCTTCGCTGACCGCAGCGAGGCTTGCCGGCCGCCATTGCGGCTTCGAGCCCTTGTCGATGATGGCGGCGCGGATGCCTTCGTAGAAATCATGGCCGGCGAGCATCCGGTTGAGGATGCGGAACTCCATCTTCATGCAGGCTTCCATGGACAGCGTCAGTCCGGCGCTGATCTGCCGCCAGGCGACGCGCAGGCTGGTCGGCGAGCGGGTGCGGATCGTCGCCAGTGTCTTTGCCGCGAACTCGTCGGCGGCGGCCGCACGCTCGAGGCTGTCGATGACGCGGTTCAGGGACGGTTGCGAAAAATGGCGGACAATCGCCTCCAGCGTCGGCCTGTCGGTTTCGCGCCTTGCCTGCACGAAGAAGCCGCGCAGCACCGATTCCGGATCGCCGGTCAGCGCCAGGCGGTCGAGAAAGCCAGCCTGGTCCTCGGCCTTGATGGTGTGGGTGGCCAGCCCCGACCACAGCGCATCGCCATAGCGGATGCGATTGCCGGTCAGCGCCAGATACATGCCGAAGGAGCCGCCGAGATCAGGCAGCAGGTGGCTGGCGCCAACATCCGGAAAAAAGCCGATGCCGACCTCCGGCATGGCAAATTGGGCATTCTCGGTCATCACCCGGTGCGAGCCATGGAAGGAGATACCGACGCCGCCACCCATGACGATACCGTCGATCAGGGCGACATAAGGTTTCCTAAAACTGTTGATGCGGGCATTGAGGCGATATTCATCGGCGAAGAACTCGACCGGCGGTTTTCCCGCCCGGCCTGTCTCATAGACATGCAGGATATCGCCGCCGGCCGAAAAGGCCCTGCCCTCTGCCTTGACGACGATGACGTCCATGCCCTGGTCGGCTTCCCAGGCGGAAAGAGCAGCGTCGAGCGCCCTGATCATGCCGTGCGTCAAGGCATTGAGCGCCTGCGGCCGCGTCAAGGTGACGACGCCGGCCCGGCCCAGATGTTCGAAGCGGATCTCGTCGCCTCCGCCAAAATCCATCGTGAAGAATCCCTCCCCCGGCCGCCGGGATTGAAGTGCTAAAGCGTGGCGCATGGGTGCGTCAATGGCGAGCACACCGGTGCAAGCTCTGGCCCGGACCAGGAGCGAGTGCTAAAAATCGAGCTGCAATACTGAAAAACTGGATAGAGTTCATTGCAGCGCAGCTCTGGCGGGTCTTCGAACGGGACGGTTGTTTATGACTCGATTTTCGCGCCTTGCGCCGGTGGCAATCGGGCTGAGCATCTGCTTGACTGTTCACCGGGTCATGGCGGCGACTTTGG
Organism: Mesorhizobium sp. M7A.F.Ca.CA.004.04.2.1; assembly: GCF_004022825.1. Taxonomy (NCBI): domain Bacteria; kingdom Pseudomonadati; phylum Pseudomonadota; class Alphaproteobacteria; order Hyphomicrobiales; family Phyllobacteriaceae; genus Mesorhizobium; species Mesorhizobium sp. M7A.F.Ca.CA.004.04.2.1. The sequence goes on along the minus strand of NZ_RZPH01001219.1, from coordinate 141 downwards.
AAGACCTCTACAATTCGCAGACCATCGTCAACGGCAAATACGAGAAGAACCGCCAGTCCGGCTTCAAGCGCTGCCTCGACGCGGTTCTGGTGCGGGTTTCCGGCGATCAGCGCCTGCCGGCGAAACCTGAAATGACGGCAT
>NZ_RZPH01001218.1:0-1580 GCF_004022825.1 Mesorhizobium sp. M7A.F.Ca.CA.004.04.2.1 | reverse complement strand
GGCTGATGCTGTGGGGGCTGCTTGCCGCCTCCACCATCGCCATCCTGACAACCATCGGCATCGTGCTTTCGATGCTGTTCCAGACGATCACCTTCTTCGAAAGCGTCTCGCCGATGAGTTTCTTCTTCGGCACCGTCTGGGATCCGCGTTTTGCCGCTGCCGGTTCGGGCGGCAGCCAGGGCCAATTCGGCCTGATCCCGCTTCTTGCGGGCACGCTCTACATCGCCGCCGTCGCGCTGCTGGTTGCGGTGCCGGTCGGGCTGATGTCGGCTGTCTACATGGCCGAATATGCAACGCCCAAGGTGCGCTCGGTGGTTAAGCCGGCGCTTGAACTTCTGGCCGGCATACCGACCATCGTCTACGGCATCTTCGCCGTCGTCACGCTTGGGCCGTTCCTGCGCGACCTGTCCGCGGCGCTGACCGGCGGTTCGCCCTTCATCCAGGGCCAGAGCATCTTCACCGCCGGCCTGGTCATGGGCGTCATGCTGATCCCGGTCGTGTCCTCTCTCTCGGACGACATCATAACCGCGGTGCCGCGCGCCATGCGCGACGGGTCGCTTGGCCTCGGCGCGACCCGCTCCGAGACGATCAAGCGGGTGATCCTGCCGGCTGCACTGCCCGGCATCGTCGGCGCCATCCTGCTGACCGCCTCGCGCGCCATCGGCGAAACGATGATTGTCGTGCTGGCGGCGGGCGTCGCCGCCAACCTCACCATCAACCCGTTCGAGGCGATGACGACCATCACCGTCAAGATCGTCAACCAGCTCACCGGCGACCTCGAGTTCAATTCGCCGCAGACGCTGGTCGCCTTCGCACTCGGCCTGACGCTGTTCGCGCTGACGTTGGTGATGAACATCGTCGCGCTCTACATCGTGCGCAAATATCGGGAGCAGTACGAATGACCGACATTTCCATGGATACGATGGTCAGGGCGGCGGCCCATCCGCGCCGCGACATCGGCCTGAAGGCCCGTTACGCCGCCGAACGCCGTTTCCGCTTCTATGGCGTCGTGGCGATTTCCGTAGGCCTGGCGTTCCTGGCAATCATGCTGATCACCATCGTCTCGAAAGGCTACACCGCCTTCTGGCAGACGACGGTATCACTGCCGATCTCGTTCGACGAGAAGGTGATCGATCCTTCCGGCAAGCGTGCAACCGATCCGAGCGTTCTGATCAAGGCAAATTATCCCAAGCTCGCCGAAAACGCGCTTGTGGCCAAGCTCGGCATCTCTCCTGATGACAAGCCGATGATCCAGAAGCTCAAGGGCTTCCTGTCGGAAGGCGCCCGCGTCCAGTTGCGCGACATCGTTGCCGCCGATCCGTCCGTGATCGGCACGACACGCAACGTCAACATCCTCGCCGCCGCCAATCTCGACTCGGCTTTCAAGGGCCAGATCGACCTCAGTGTCGAGGAAGCGCGACGCAAGGTCTCGGACCAGCAGATCACCTGGATGAACAAGCTCAAGGCCGAGGGCGCGATGGCCGAGCACTTCAACAGCGGCCTGTTCACCTACGGCGCCTCCAGCCGCCCGGAAACCTCGGGCATGGGCGTGGCGATCATCGGCTCGTTTTATATGTTGG
>NZ_RZPH01001217.1:0-1581 GCF_004022825.1 Mesorhizobium sp. M7A.F.Ca.CA.004.04.2.1 | reverse complement strand
AGACAGGGCGCAGATCGAGGAGAATCTGGCCGATCTGCGCGACATATTGGCAAAAGCCGAACGCAAAGCCGACCGCGAGCGCATCGCGGTCGTGTCGCGCGACCTGCGCTATTGGACCGCCCGGCGTGAAAGCGCCGAACTCTCCGTACCGGAGCCGGGCAGCGACGTGGTGCGCTTCGGCATGGGCGTCACGATCGAGGGCGACGACGGCAGGAAGGTCCACTGGAAAATTGTCGGCGAAGACGAGGCTGATCCCACCAAGGGTAGCATTTCGCATGTTTCGCCGATGGCGGTCGCCCTATTCGGCAAGAAGATCGGCGACTTGGCCAGCGTCAACGGCAAGGAATGGGAAATCGTCAAGCTTTCCGAGAGCTAATCCTCGATCTTGACGACATGGTCGCGGAAGAACGCCGCGGCTCCGGCTTCATCGATCTCGCCTGAAGCAACGGCCATGACGAATTCGTAGAGCGTGCCGTTGTCGGCTGTCAGGACATGGCCGTTCACGATCAAAAATGCACCGGCTGCAACTATGGCCGTGCGCTTGTTGCCGTCGACAAAGGCGTGATTTCTTGCGATGCCGAAGACATAGGCGGCTGCTAGGTCTTCAACCGAAGGGTTTTCGTAGTTGGCCTTGTTCTCGGCACGCGCGAGCGCAGATTCGAGAGCATTTTCATCTCTCAAACCTTGAGCACCGCCATGCCTGCGCAACTGCTCGGCGTGCATCGCTTCAACCGCACGCCGGGTAAGGAACTCCCAGCTCATTCGGCGAGCTTCTGAAGCGCGACCTTGTATTTGTCCATGACCTTGCGAGCAGCTTCCATCTGCCGCTCGAAACTGTCGTCCATCGGCTCAAGGGCAATGCCCTTGTCCGTTTCGACGATCTGGAGCTGATCACCTGTCTTCATGTTCAGACGATCGAGCAGATCCTTGGGCAGGATCACACCTTCCGAATTACCGATCTTGCGAATGGTCGTGTTCATGACAGATATCCTGTTGCAACGCCGATTATAACTCGACCGGCGAGAAGTTGCAACAGATATTATAACAAGCCTAGCGGACCGCCAGCAGCCGGTCCAGCAAACGATCCGCCGCCTCCGGAATGACCGTGCCCGGTGGGAAGATTTCCGCAGCGCCGGCTTGCAGCACCGCGTCATAGTCCTGCGGTGGAATGACGCCGCCGGCGACGATCAGCATGTCGCCGCGGCCGAGCTTTTTCAGCGCGTCGCGCAGTTCGGGGATCAGCGTCAGATGTCCCGCCGCCAGCGACGAGGCGCCGACGATGTGGGCGTCCTGTTGAACCGCTAGTCTCGCGATCTCCTCCGGTGTCTGGAACATCGCGCCGACGGTGACGTCGAAGCCGAGATCGGCGAAGGCCGTGGCGATGACCTTCTGGCCGCGGTCGTGGCCGTCCTGTCCCATCTTGGCGACCAGGATGCGCGGCTTGCCGCCGGTCTTCTTCTCGAAGGCGTCAAGCTTGTCCTGCAGACCGTCGACCACGGGATGATCGCCAAGCGCCTTCCGATAGACCCCGGAAATGGTCTGTACCGTGGCGACGTGGCGCCCAAACGCCCTTTCCAACGC
>NZ_RZPH01001216.1:0-1582 GCF_004022825.1 Mesorhizobium sp. M7A.F.Ca.CA.004.04.2.1 | reverse complement strand
GGCGTGTGAAGATCGAGCCCGATCGGGAAAGGCTTCACCCTGGGGTGAGTGCCATCACAATTCTGGCTGTACCAGGAGACCAGGAAAGGGTTGGCGAGAAGCTGGTCGACGGTGTCATTCGACAAATCCGAGGGGACCGAAGCATCCCCATCGGTCGTCAGCAGCGTGAATGGTGCCGTAATCGTCGGCAGCACGATCCTGACAAACGTGTCGAGGTCGCAGGTTTGCGCATCCCTGGACAAGGTGCTCAGGCGCAGCCAGACGATGCCATGCGCGCCGCTGTAATGTTGGCGGAAAAATGCCTCGCTCTGCGTAGATGCAGTTGGCGCGTTGCGATACCAGCGCGGCCCGGCGAAATCGCAGAAATGCCCGATGCCCTGCGACCACAGCACGGGCGGAACGCCAAGAAACCTTAGCGCCCTGGAGTAGACGGCTCTTTTGACAGCCCTTCGAAACCTGCCCATCGGCAACTCCTAGCGCGGATGCCAATAGCGTTGCAACGTCCTGCCTTGCACCGCCTTGAGCCGAACCAGGGGCCAAAAATTTCGAACCGTCTGGCGGCATCGCAACTGGCTGACGATCTCGCCGGCTGCAGTGCCGCGGCCAACCCCCCGGCTCGGCCGGAGGCACACGGCGGATTGTGGCAAAGGTCGAAGTGCTTGCGGTTCAGCGCAAGACCGCACGTCTCAATCGTGCAATTCCCGCGATATCGGCGGACCGAGGGAGAAATCCGAGAACGTTACCTCAAAGCCTTCGCGTTGCGGCGAACAGCACATCATGCCGATGTCGACCGTCTTCGAGGTCGGGAAATAGGCAAGCCGCACAGGCTTCCAGTGGCTGTCGGAAGCGTCGAGGTACTGGACGCGGATCGCCTCGGCGTGACGGGTCAACCGGATCCTGACGCCGTTCGGATCGGCATGAATGGCGACCAGCGACCAGTCTGACGTGTCGTTGGTGACGACGACGGAGAAATAGGCAAGGCCGTCGGTGTACTCGATACCGGCCTTGATCCAGTGCGTTTCGCTGAGCCGGACCATCAGCCCGGCCTGATCATAGAGGACCTCGTAGTCGCCCTTGACCGTGACTTCGGCGCTGAAATCGCCCTCGACAGGCCGGTGCAGGAAGTGGCCGTTGTCGCGCCAGAAACCGTAGAAGGTCTCGCGCCAGAAATCGGTCTCCTTGCCGGTGCGCACACGAACGCTATCGCCCTCGATGGCGTGGTGCGGCGGCGGGTTAAGCCATGTCAGATCTTGCGCTGTCATCCTTTCGCGCCGCTCCAATCCAGATGTGCATGGCGGTGTTGCCGGCATGGTCGGCAGTGACCGATCAGTCAGGCTGATCAGTCGACGGCCGATCAGCCTGCGAACGTATAGGCCGTCTTCACCGTGGTGTAGAACTCCGCCGCATAGTGGCCCTGCTCGCGCGGCCCATAGCTCGAGCCCTTGCGGCCGCCGAAGGGAACATGGAAATCGACACCCGCCGTCGGCAGGTTGACCATCACCATTCCGGCCTCCGAATTGCGCTTGAAGTGCGTGGCATGCTTGAGGCTCGAGGTGCAGATGCCGGAGGTCAAGCCGAAGGG
>NZ_RZPH01001215.1:0-1586 GCF_004022825.1 Mesorhizobium sp. M7A.F.Ca.CA.004.04.2.1 | reverse complement strand
TTGCCAATCTGCGCGGCCCGCTCAGGACCTCAGTTCCGGACATGGTGCCGCTGTGGATCGACTGGGACAATCTGCAGGCCAATTTCAAATTGTGGTGGCCGCTGCCGCAGCGGATTTCTCTGGAGGCGGAGGGCCTGTCCGGCCAGACCGATCCGGCCGACGACACCGATCCGGTGCAACTGTTCAGCGCCGGCAAGGCATCGGGCCAGCTGCAGCCCAACGGCGAGGATATCGACTATCTCGGCAGTTTCGGCGATCTCGAGATCGACCCCGGCGCGATTGGCGGGCGCGTGCTTCCGGCGCTCGATGCCAGTGGCGACGTGACATTGAAGAACGGTGTCGCACTGATCGGCACGCAGGTGAAGAGCCTTCGTGGCCAGGCGATCGAGATCCGCAACCTTGACCTGTCGTCGGGCACGGCGCGCATCACCGTTTCGGGACCGCTCTCGGTTGATGCCGAGGGTCTGGTCAACGCCGATCTGATGATCAGGCTGAAGGACCCGAAGGCGGTGGCGGCCATCCTTGGCGCCGCCATACCCGAGCAGAAAAGCCAGATCGAGCAGGGTTTTTCTGCCCTGGCGGTGCTCGGCAACGAGCCGTCGATGCCGCTGAAGGTGGTCAGGGGCAAGGCCTCGCTCGGCTTCATTCCGCTGGGCAAGATCAAGCCGGTCGAATAGCTCAACCATGGCAAAACCCGTGAAGCTGCTGAGCGTTGGCGCCTTGACGCTGGACACCATCCTGCGCGTCGAGACACTGCCTGTGCATCAAGGCAAGTTCATTGCCTCCGACGGCGTCCAGATCGCCTCGGGCATGGCCACCAGTGCTGCCTGCGCCGCGCATCGCCTGGGGGCCGAGGTATCGCTGTGGGCGAGTGCGGGTGACGATGCCGTCGCCGACCAGCTCATCGCCGGCATCAAGGCCGAAGGCGTCGATTGCACCTTTGTGCGCCGCGTCAGAGGCGCCCGCTCGGCGCTGGCCTCGATCCTGGTCGACGCGCATGGCGAGCGCATCATCGTGCCGTTCTATGACGGGCTGGCCCAGGCCGATCCCGAAGTCTTGCCGGTCGCCGACCTCACGGCATTCGACGCCGTGCTGGTCGATGTCCGCTGGCCGGGCGCGGCAGCGTTGGCACTCAAGGCGGCACGCGCCGTTGGGCGTCCGGCGATCCTCGATGCCGACACCGCACCGTTGCCGGTCCTGGAACAGCTGTTGCCGCTCGCTACGCACATCGTCGCTTCGGAGCCGGCGGCGCGCATCGTCTGCGGCCAGGCGCTCGATCCGGAAACGGCTTGCGCCGATCTCGCCAGCCGCACCGACGCCTTTGTCGCGGTAACCGGCGGCGCGGCGGGCTGTTGGTGGCACGACCGTTCCGCAGGCTGTGTGCGCCATGTCGCGGCGCCGAAAATCAAGGCGGTCGACACACTGGCCGCCGGCGATGTCTTCCACGGCGCCTTCGCCGTCGGGTTGGCGGAAGCCATGCCGGTCGAGCAGGCTTTGCGCTTTGCCAGTGCGGCCGCGGCGCTCAAATGCCTGCGCTTCGGCGGCAGGCTGGGCGCGCCGGATAGGGCCGAGACGCTGGCCATGGT
>NZ_RZPH01001214.1:0-1592 GCF_004022825.1 Mesorhizobium sp. M7A.F.Ca.CA.004.04.2.1 | reverse complement strand
CATCGGACAACGCACTGCGCCACGGCGTCTTCCGCGGTTTGAGAGATGTCGGCCTGTCGACGCCGGTCTCGTCCAAACGCAAGCGGCTGATCGCCGAGGCCGACCTTGCCACCATCTGGGTGACCAACCCGACGCGCCGGCTGTTCGGCAAGACCGGCCCGACCAAGCTCGACATCGCCGTCTATTATGCGCTGGTCGGCGATTTCATGCTGCCGCACATCCTCGGCCGGCCGGTGTCGCTGGTGCGCTGCCCGACCGGCCTGCCGAAGGATTGCTTCTTCCAGCGCCACGCCTTCACCGGTATGCCGCCCTCGGTGGTGACATTCGAGGCGACAAATTCGGAGGGCGAGACCAAATCCTATCTCTCGATCGAAGGCGCGAAAGGATATCTGGCGCTGGCGCAGTTCGGCGTCGTCGAGTTCCATACCTGGGGCACCCACCGCACCAGCCTCGACAGACCCGACCAGATCGTCCTCGACCTCGATCCGGGCGAGGGGATTTCATGGCGCGAGGTGGTCGAGGCCGCCGTGCACATCAAGGGCGAATTGGAGCGCCTGGGGCTGGTGCCGTTCGCCAAGACCTCCGGCGGCAGCGGCATCCACATCACCGTGCCGGTGACGGGCAAGCAGAACTGGAAGAAACTGCACCAGGCGACCAGCGCCATCGCCACGCATCTGGCGACAACGGCGCCGGACACCTTCACCACCACCATGGGCAAGGACAACCGCAAGAAGCGCATCTTCATCGATTATCATCGCAATGCGCGCGGCCACACCTCCGCAGCCCCTTATTCCTTGCGCGCCCGCACCAATCTGCCGGCCTCGACGCCGGTGAGCTGGAGCGATCTGGAATCCATCGATGCGCCGCAGTATCTGAACTATTCCTCCCTGCCGGGGCTGCTGGCGACGTCGGGCGATCCGTGGGCGGAGATCGACGAGTTCGCGCGGGATTTGCCGGTGTTCGAGGGAACGAGGAAGTAGTCGCGAGATGAGGGCGCAGTCCCGCCAGCGTCTCAATTCCAAGTCCATCGACGCTTCCGACAATTTGAATTATTCTCTCCGCCACGACCTCAAAGACGTACCGGAAGATTTCGTCAGGGATTTGCCTGTATCGTGTGGGGTCGGTGTAGGATTTCCTCGGCGCCAATCGTCCTTCGGACGAAAAGCGCTGCAGCAAATGTCAGTGCATGGCCGCGTAGGAGTGTTTCATGGCGCCCAGGGCAAGTTGGAAAGGTTACCTCAAACTCAGCCTCGTGAGCTGTCCGGTGCGGCTATATCCCGCCACCAGCGCCAGCGAGCGCATCAGCTTCAACCAGTTGCACAAGAAGACCCATAACCGCATCAACATGAAACCGGTCGACCCCGAATTGGGGCTCGTCGAGCGTGCTGATCTGGTCAAGGGCTACGAATACGAGGACAAGCAGTACATCATCATCGATGATGCCGATCTCGATGCGGTGCGCATCGAATCCAATCACACGATGAACATCGAGGCCTTCGTCGACGAGGACGAGGTCGATGTCATCTATCAGGACGCGCCCTACTACATGGCGCCCGACGGTGCGATGGCGGAAGAGACCTTTGCCGTGCTGC
>NZ_RZPH01001213.1:0-1593 GCF_004022825.1 Mesorhizobium sp. M7A.F.Ca.CA.004.04.2.1 | reverse complement strand
GGCACCGAAGGTGAACCGCCGCTCGCTTCGGTTGGCGATATGGTCGTGGAAGGGCAGAAGGTTGGTGTCCTCGAAGCCATGAAGACGTTCAATGTCGTGGAATCCGATCGCGCTGGGCGGATCGTCCAGATCGCGTTCGACGACCATGCCGCGGTGCAGTCCGGCGATGTGCTGTTCGTTCTCGAAGATTTGGGCTGAGGCGATGTTCGACACCGTCCTTATCGCCAATCGTGGTGAAATCGCGCTGCGCATCCTGCGCGCCTGCCGCGACCTCGGATTGAAGACGGTGGCGGCGCACTCGGAAGCGGATGCGAGCCTTCGACATGTCGCGCTGGCGGACAGGGCGATCTGCATCGGACCGGCGGCCGCGACGGAGAGCTATCTCAACATCGCCGAGATCATCGCGGCCGCGCAACTTACCGGCGCCGGCGCGATCCATCCGGGCTATGGTTTCCTCTCGGAAAACGCCGCCTTCGCCGAGGCTGTTGAGAATGCCGGTCTCATCTTCATCGGGCCGTCCGCGGCGGCGATCCGCACCATGGGCGACAAGGTCTCCGCCAAGCGCACGATGATCGCCGCCGGCGTTCCCTGCGTTGCAGGGTCGGAGGGTGCGCTGCCGCAGGACGAGCAGGCAGTGCGCGCCATTGCCGAGGCCATCGGCTATCCGGTCATCGTCAAGGCAGCGGGCGGCGGCGGCGGGCGCGGCATGCGCATCGTGCGCGAGCAGCACGCCCTGATGGAAGCCGTTTCAATGGCGGTGAAAGAGGCGGACCGGGCGTTCGGCAACCCGCAAGTCTATCTGGAAAAATTCCTCGAGCATCCGCGCCATATCGAGATCCAGATTCTGGCGGACAAGCATGGCAGGGCGGTCTGGCTCGGCGAGCGGGATTGCTCCATGCAGCGCCGCCACCAGAAGATCATCGAGGAGGCGCCGGCGCCCGGCATCGCCCGCGAGGCGGTTGCCGAGATCGGCGAGCTGTGTGCCCAGGCATGCCTGACCATCGGCTATACAGGCGCGGGCACATTCGAATTCCTCTACGAGGACGGGCGCTTCTCTTTCATCGAGATGAACACCCGCGTGCAGGTGGAGCATCCCGTCACGGAACTTGTCACCGGCATCGATATCGTGCGCGAGCAGATCCGCATCGCCCGGGGCGAACCCCTGTCGTTCAGCCAGGAAGACATCCGCATCCAGGGCCACGCCGTCGAATGCCGCATCAACGCTGAAGATCCATACAGCTTTCGCCCGCATCCGGGCCGGGTCGAGCGCTGGACGCCGCCCGGAGGTCCCGGAATCCGCGTCGAATCGCATCTCTACTCCGGCTACACCGTCCCGCCGCACTACGATTCATTGGTGGCCAAGCTGCTGGCGCATGGCGTGACGCGAGCCGAGGCGATCCGGCGCATGAGCGGCGCGCTGGGCGAGATGGAGGCTGTCGGCATCGCCACCAACGCGCCGCTGCACGGCCTCCTGATGGACGAGCCCGGCTTCGCTGCCGGCGGCTTCGATATCCATCATCTCGAACGTCTCATTGAAGGCGGTCTGCTCCAGGGACGAGGCGGCGATGACGATTGAGGAGATCGAAAGGCTTG
>NZ_RZPH01001212.1:0-1596 GCF_004022825.1 Mesorhizobium sp. M7A.F.Ca.CA.004.04.2.1 | reverse complement strand
GGACGGGACCATCACCGTCAAGGCCGGCTATCCGCCCGACGACACGCTGGCCGAGGCCGACATCGCCGCCGCCCGCTGGGCCTGGGAGCACAATCGTGCCGCGGGTCGCGGCGCCGACACGCTTCCGGGCGCCAGGCGCCTCTATTTGCCCTTGCGCACGGGGCGCACGGCCATCGGGGTCGTCGGCCTCGACAACGACAAGCAGGGTCCGCTGCTGACGCCCGAGCAGCAGCGGCTGCTTGACGCACTGGCCGACCAGGCGGCGGTCGCCATCGAGCGTATTCAGTTGGTTGCCGACGTCGACCGCGCCAAGCTCGCCGCTGAGGCGGACAGGCTGCGCTCGGCGCTGCTCACCTCCATTTCCCATGATCTGAAAACGCCGCTCGCCGCCATCATGGGCGCGGCCGGCACGCTGCGGGATTTTTCAGCAGCGCTTCCCGAACCGGACCGGGCTGAACTGCTGTCGACGGTGCTCGACGAATCCGAGCGGTTGAACCGCTTCATCGCCAATCTGCTCGACATGACCAAGATCGAGTCCGGCGCGATGGAGCCGAACTACGCCTTTCACTATGTCGGCGACATCGTCGGCTCCGCCTTGCAAAGGGCCAGGAAAATCATTGGCGAGCACAAGATCGAGACCGACATCCCCAGGGATTTGCCGATGTTGAAGGTCGACCCGGTGCTGTTCGAGCAAGCGTTGTTCAATCTTCTCGACAATGCGGCGAAATATGCCCCGGCAAGCTCGACGATTCGCATGCAGGGTTGGACCGACAATGGCTCCGTCCTGCTGCAAATCATGGATGAAGGGCCAGGCATTCCTCCCGGCGATCTGGAACGGATTTTCGACACGTTCTATCGAGTGCGCAAGGGCGACCAGATCCGCGCCGGTACGGGGCTCGGCCTGTCGATCTGCCGCGGCTTCGTCGAAGCGATGGGTGGCACCATCATGGCGGCAAACCGGACCGACGGTTCGGGCGCGGTGTTCACCATCAAAATGCCCAGGCCGGCAAATCCGCCCAATTTCGACACTTCGAATACCGACGACCACGACGTGGGTGACCTGGCATGACAAACTCGAACGTCAGGATATTGGTCGTCGATGACGAGCCGCCGATCCGCAAGCTGCTGCGCGTCGGGCTCGGCAGTCAAGGTTATGCGGTCAGCGAGGCGCCGAACGCGAAGGTGGCGATCGAGCTGATGGAGGCGGAGAAGCCGGACCTCGTCCTGCTCGACCTTGGGCTGCCCGGCATGAGCGGTCATGAGTTGCTGCGCAAATGGCGCGACGATGGTCTCGACATTCCAGTGGTCATGCTGTCCAGCCGAACCGACGAGGCCGGCATCGTCCAGGCCCTGGAACTCGGCGCCGACGACTATGTCACCAAACCTTTCGGCATGAACGAGCTGGTGGCGCGCATTCGCGTGGCGCTCCGCCACAAGTTCCAGCAAAAGGGCGAGAAGCCGATTTTCCAGACCGGCGATCTCAGCGTCGACCTGGTCAAGCGCATCGTCAAGGTCGAGGGCAAGGAGGTAAAGCTGTCGCCGAAGGAATACGACATCCTGCGTATGCTGGTGCAGCACGCCGGCAAGGTGCTGACC
>NZ_RZPH01001211.1:0-1598 GCF_004022825.1 Mesorhizobium sp. M7A.F.Ca.CA.004.04.2.1 | reverse complement strand
CCGCATGGTTGTGCGCATCGATTTGCGCCAGATAGGCGTCGAGTGCTTCCACGGCGGAGATTTTGCGCTTGGCGATGGCTGCAGCGAGATCGACGGTTGAGGAGAAGACGATGTCCATGAGGAATGCTCCGGCTTGGCCGCGCGTGCCTGACCAATTGGCGGAACGCGGCGCGATTTCAAGCGGAGTTGAGCATTCGGTATTCGCTAGTGCTTGATCGAAGTTGTGCTGCCGATGTCGGCACTCTACGGCGCCCCCCTCTGGCCTGCCGGCCTCTCCCCCTCAAGTGGGGAGATTGGATAGCGTCACGGCTTTCGCCAATCTTCAACGTTGCAAGAACGCGCGGTCGGCGAAGCTGCCAATCTCCCCACTTGAGGGGGAGATGTCCGGCAGGACAGAGGGGGGCGCTGGCCCGCGACTTTGCAGCATTTGCGATCCGGCGAAGAAACTTACCCGCCCAGCGCCAGCTTTGCCGCCGCTGGAGCAAACGGGCGAATGCTGATGCCGTCCCGCGTCATCGTGACAAAACTCGATGGCGGGATCGCTTGCCAGTCGCCGCCCTCGCGGTCGAACGGCTCGGACACGATGCAGCGGCCGCCGCCCTTGCGCAAGACGGAGGTGTAGAGCGTCGGCGCGTGGGCGTCGGTGGCATAGCGCACCGCATGCAGCGCCTGTCCATCCGAGAAGGCGGCGGTGAGCTTCAGCGCTGGTTCGAGGCCGGCGCGGCGCGAGGCTTCGAGCACGCGGCTAGTGGCGCGGGACACCGCGCCTTGCGGATCGCCGGCCAACCCTTCGTCGATCATCAGCAGGAAAAAGAGTTCGGAATCGGTGGTGCCTTCGCGCTGGTCGAAGACGGCGTCTGACAGCGAATTCTCCAGCGCGCGGCGGATCTTCTCGAAGCCGCCGATCTGGCCGTTGTGCATGAACGACCAGGCGCCGGAGATGAACGGATGGCAATTCATGCGGCTGGTGGCGCCGCCGGTGGACGCCCGTACATGGGCGAGGAACAGGCCGGATTTGATCTGCCGGCACAGGCTTTTCAGATTGGGATCGGACCAGGCCGGCAGGATATCGCGATAGAGACCCGGCTCCGGGCGGTCGCCATACCAGGCAAGGCCGAAGCCGTCGCCATTGGTCGGCGATTTCGCTTCCTGGGCGCAATGGCTCTGGGCGATCAGCGAGTGACAGGGCGCCGTGAGGATGTCTTCGAGAAAGACCGCTTCACCGAGATAGGCCGCCCACCGGCACATCGCTTCTGTCGTCCTCTAGGCGCGATCCATAAGAGCCGCAGGCTCCTTGATCGCGTGTGTGCCTCTGTTGTGCGTCCGCTCATAAAGCTCGCGAACGATTCGGCTGGCGGTAGTTTCAAACAGAAACGGCAAGAAAGCGTGAACGAGCGCGGCGCCCGCCGCCATCAACAGGCGCGACGAAAACCAGGCGGCAAAACCCATGTGGCTGAAATAGGTTTCGCCGACCTTGGCCGGATGAGAGGTGAAAATCTTGGCGACCGACATGCTGGTTCCCCTTCAGCGCTTCAAGTTCCTGATATGAGTATCCTGACACGCTTCGCCGGTTCATCGGTCTCAAAATGTCCTTGTAT
>NZ_RZPH01000120.1:0-9475 GCF_004022825.1 Mesorhizobium sp. M7A.F.Ca.CA.004.04.2.1 | reverse complement strand
GGTGCGTTGTGGCCGCGATAGCCGGCGTCGGCGAGGATGCGGCCGATCTCGTTGCCGATGGTCTTTTCCATGTCGGGGATGACGCTTGCCAGCGTGTGGCCGTCATAGGGATTGCCGGGCAGTGCTTTTGCGACTTGATCCGGGGATCACCTGGCGCGTGTCGGCCGGTTTCATCGCCCCAGTCTTGACCGCAAGGCTGAGGCTCTCCTGCAACAGCGCCATGATCCGCTCCTCGCCCATACGGCTGCGCCAACGCGTCATCGAGGAGCGGTCGAACGGCAGCGTATGGCAAAAGAACGTCTCGCCGGTGAGATACTGGAAGTAAGGGTTCTCCACCCAGCGCTCGCACAGCACCTCATCCGACAGGTTGAAGGTGTGCTTGAGGATCGCCAGCCCCGCCATCAGCCGGGTCGGCAGCGGCGGCATGCCGGGGCCGTCCGAATAGACGGCGCCGAAACGCTCCTCCAGCACCGGCCAGTCGATCGCCTGCGCCAGCCGCACCAGCTCGTGCTTCATGTTGATGATTTGGTCGAGCCTGGAGCGGAACAGGTCCTGCTCTCCCGTCTCGCGCTTCTCGCGTGGCCTGGACATTCGCTGTCCCCTCGATTCGCCGCCGCCGAACCGAGTGAATCACGCTCCGCGCCACAAGGGAATCGCAAAACCGAATTGCAGGAAAACAGCCCCAATAAACCGCTAATCCTGCAATTCCAAAGCCGCTATCCGCCTCAATCAACAGGCCAGATCAATGGCTTGCGGATAGTTCACGGCCGACTCACTATTTCTATGCTGAACAGTCTCGCCTGAGTATATGTTTTAGCTAGTCGCTAATTAGACGGAATTCTGCCAGTCTGCATTCCCCCCTGATCTGATGTAGAGCAGCTTCCAAGTGGGAATTAGCCCCCCATCGACCGGATCGGGCGACACGAACATGCGCTGAAGGCTTGGCGGAACGGCTACTGGGACCATGATGCTACTCGAATGCAAGATAGTGTCAGAACGTCCCGGGAAGGCTGCAGGCAGGGGATGTCAGGTCAATCAGCCTATAGATATGATACCGCCCATTCGCTGAGACTTCACGATGGGCATAGGAGGTGGGAATTCTTGCCTTGAGATGGACGCGGCTGTCGGAGCAGGCGAGCACGGCAGCAGCGATGGCCTGAACCTTCGGGCCGCTGACAAAAACGTTCACCACCGCACGCGAGCCGAACCCGTCGAGATACGTCTCGAAAGCATCGAGGTGGGCCATCAGCCCGAAAGCCTGGATGTCGCGAACTTCGCCATCTTCGAGCCGGTGGGTTTCACGTACCTTGGCCACCTGTTGATCGAGCAAAGCATCGATATGCGCATTCTTGTCGCTTCTTGGGACGAGGAGCGAGATCCGTTCCGGACTGACGATATCGATCAATCCGTAGAATACGTCGGCATCTCCTCCGATCCCCACGAGCAGGACTTTCTCTTCGCCCATTCCTCCGCTGCCTTGAAGATGAGGGACGGTGACGTATCGGTCCAAGCCGCTGGAAAAATCCTCTTTGCCGATCGCGTTCCCGTAGATACCTTCGGCGTACCCGAATTCGAGAGACTGAATCGACATTTTCTTGAATGCCACCGCAATCAGCCATTGGATGTAGATTCGCGGCATCGTCGAGCACTCGACGAAAACCTTCCGCAGGCTTCCTTCGTATGAGCCACATGAAGCGGCCATCTGAGTGAGCAGGTGATCGAGGAGATTGATGTTCTTCTGATACTCGATGGAAGGCTCGAGGGTGATCACAGTCACTTCGACGCCCCATCGGGTACCCATAGCGATGAGCTTTCGCCGGTTTTCTTCGACGGCTGGGACGTTCGCTTCCTTCAGAGCAAAGTCCAGAACCACGATCTTGCCGACCTTCAGGTCAAGATGGTTTTCGAACGCGGCGAAACGCGTTTCCCATCCAAGCGCGACGATCGCGATATCTGCCTCCATCGTTTCGCAGGTACCTGCATCTCTCGCCTTCTCGGTGACGGCCAGATGGCCGAAGACTCGATACTCGACAGTTGAAGCGGTCATTCGAGATCGCTCTCGAAAAGCGAGTGCTGGAATTCGGTCTTGAGTGCGGGCCGCGCGACGAGCTCCTTAAACACCGAGTCGGCCCAGTCTTCTGGGAGCCGATGCCTGGTAAAAAGCAGGTCGACCATCCGCGCCGCAGGGATTGTGTTGATTTCGTACGGGCCGCGATAGGAGAACCCGAAGTAAGGTGCAAATCGCCGATGCAATCTGATCATCATCTCCTTCGATGCGGGGTCGGCGCGGTCCACCTCAAAGTTGCCGGCGGCGGAGACCTCCCGGATAAACCCATCCCTTTCCGCCCGACGCAGGACCTCGTCCAGTTTTCCGCTGGGTTGCTCCAGTCGGTTCACCAGCGAGCGCATTTCCTTTAGATCAACCCTGAAAATGCCTCTCTCTGTCGTTCCTAGAGCATTTTCTTCGGCAAACTCTGTCTGGAGGCGAGCGGTCAGGTAACCCAACGCCCGCACCATGCGCACGCTCTCTTCTTCGTACGGATGTGAAAGCGCCTGAAGTCCATCAAGCTTCCGTTGAGAGGCGGCGTTCACAGCCTGTCTCTGCTGTTCGAGATGAATCTGTAAATCCGAGTTGATGAATTCCACCAGTTTTCGTGGATCACTGGAACTCGGAACACTGCGGCGGAAGATCTCTCCCATTATATCAAGGAAATCGCGTATACAGACGTCGCTCAATGATGTGATGATCTGGTGCCCTACGTACGGGTAGTCATGCAGACGCAGCATCTGGCACGCTTTCAGAAAAGCCCATCCCTGTTTCCGGGCGATCGACCTCTTCAGATTTGAAGCATCCGCCTTGCTCATGGGCCGGCGCTTAATTTCCGGGTTCATGAGCGCGAGCGCCAGCCCTTCGGCATAAGGGCGCGCTTTTCGATCAAGAAGGAATTGCTGCTGATCCGCCGTCCTCAAATTCACGGAGAGGAATTCACGTGCTGCATCAGCAAGTGCCACAAGCTCTTCTCTGCCCTCGGAATGACCCGATATGATAACCCGCTCGATGATGTCATTGACGGAAAGCCGCCCCAGCCGGTTTTTGAGCGAAAACGCGCTGAGCGCATCGTTGCGCTCGAGATCACTCCGCAGATGGTCAGGAAGCGCATAGTACAGCCGAAGCGACGACACGTTCTCGCACAGCGTGGCGAACTCCCTCGGATCGACTGAATCAAGATTCTCGACGTCCCGGTCAGCATTCGAGAGCGACTGGCCGGGTATGATCGTCCGGATCGTGTCGTAGAGGCCGCCGATGTAGGCGAGGACCCATTTCACGTTGCCGCGCGTCTTTCTCACCAAGGTGTTCAGGAACTGCTGTTGGAGCGGTGTCAGTGCTTCACAGTCGTCAATCAGTATCTTGAAGAAGGGCGCCCTGTCACCGGCGAAAGATGGGCCATTTAAAAGTGGAGTGATCGCGGTCGCGACCTTGTTAATGATCGCGCCAGGGTCTGTTGCTCTGAAGCCGGTCGCTCCGGCATCGGCGGCAAAGAAGAACGCGTTGAAGCATTCGTCGACGTACCGGGTTATCCCACCCCGCAGCTCATCGATGCTGAAGAAGTCGAGACGGGCAGGTTGGGGTATGAAGTGCAGCACTTCGCGATGCAGTGCCAGGGCGACGTCCCTATCTTCGGAGGCCCGGTATTTCAAGTGGCCGTCGCGTCTGAGCTGGCCGATGCTCTCGAGCAGGCGTTCGACTATCTTCAGCTCCAGATAGTGAGAGAAGATTACGAATTGCCGCGGGATCACGGCGGCCGTGTCGAAGCGTATCCGCTCCGGAATGAGGTTCAGAACGGCGTTGTCGATTAGGGGCGAGAATGTCTCATTGAGCTGGAAGAAGACGCCATACCAAGCGAGCTTGCCGACTTGGTCCGAGAGACTTTTGTCTTCAAGAATATGGACTGTGGAAAGCGAGCGAAGAATGCTGGTCTTGCCGCTGCCTCTCGTCCCTGCGACGAAGACCGGCTTGGCGGCGGCAGAAATCAACGCCGACTTCTGACTGAACCACAGTATCGGGCGGCTTTCGTACTCGATCCTGTTGGGGCCGAACGGATTCTCCATCGCTATTCGTCCCTTACCTTAATGCGCCAAGCCGAGTTTGCCTTGGTGAGGCCGTCTATCTCGATGAAGCGCGCCGCTTGGAGCATCAGAAGAGAGTCTTCCAGATCTAGCCCGAGCTCGGCGGAGGCAGCAATCTCAGTGATCTCGTCCCAGAAGAGTAACCCATTCCCGCGCCTGGTGGCATGGTCGCGCAGTCGGCGCAGCAGGTCAAACGTGTCGTTGTTCAGAAAGGCCTTGCCGTTGGACATGGTCGAAATAAAGCAATGTTCGCCTTCCATGACCGTCCCGTCGGCGACATTGGTGCGGTAGGGTATAAGTCGGATGCCGACGAGCTCTCCCTGATCGGTCGTGAAGAAGACGAGCTCATTGAAACCTGACTGTATCTCTGGTGCTGAGATGCAGATCAATTTGCCGTCCGGAAACCTTGGATCGTTGACGATCTCGACCGGATCAGCATGTATGTGTCCATGCAGGTAGACGATAGGCTTGTTGCCCTGCAGCAGCTGAGTTCTGACAAATCCGCTGTTGAGCATCTCCGCGTATGGCGTAATGCGCGGAGTCTTTTGTGGCAGCAGATTGTGATGGCCGATTATGATGCCGTAACGCATGTCGGGCTGCTGGAGCAATTCCTGTAGGCCTGCAAGCATCTCACGCGAGATGTATGGCGTGTCCATCTGACCGTAATACTCGTCGTCGGACGCCTCCTTGTCTGGATCGCTGGGAGGTGTCGCGGGCGAATGTCCCGAGATGTCCGGCGAGCCGAGATCTACAGGCTCTGTAGAAGGACTGAGTGCCTCGAGACGATCACGAAGGAACGCGGGAAGGTTTTGAAGCTCCCAACTGCCTATCGCTGTGTTGACGAGGATGAAGTTTGCGCCTGCGGATCCTGTCGGAAGTCTGAAGTGCACGGGTTGGTCCACGGGAACGGTCTGCCAACCCAAGCGGGCGGCTAAACTCGCCATTTCGCTGAATTTCTCAGTCGGTCCAAGTTCGCGCGCGTCATCACGGTTCACATCGTGATTTCCCGGTACGAATATCAACGGAAGCGCCTTTGAACTGCGTCCCTGTGCGCGGCAGAGCAACGTGAAATGCTGGAATGCCGAAGCAATGAAGGTCTTGTCGCCACGGCTCGTGAAATCCCCCATGAAGGCGATCGAATCCAAGGGCTTCGAAGTCGTCAGCCGCCGAAGTTTCGTCAAGACGGCACGCAGCGAAGACGCGCGTAGCTTCTGCGTTATTTTCGGAGCGAACTTGCTATCCTTGGCATCGATGTTGCTAGAGGAAGGATGCCAGTCCGGATAGTGAATATCGCCTACTTGAAGGATTCGCACCCGCCGCATAACTCGCCCCCCTGCCGAGAGCCATAGACTAATCCGTTCGCTTTTGCCAAGCGCGAACGATCATCCGCAGTGTCCTTAACGAGGTAGCCTGCACTTTTCGAGAATTGCCACGGCGGCTATTTTTCGGCTGTGAAGCACACGAGACCCGTGACGTGAGACCCAGTTGCTCAATGCCCAGTTGCTCAATGAGCTTTCTTACGAATAAGGGAGAATTTCCGCGGCCGGACTATCTCTGAGCGAGCGTGCATGACTGCCAACGGAAGGTCTTGCACGCACCCTTGCGATCTTGAGCAATGGTCGCCATGACTTTCTTCTTGCAGGCTTTTGAGTGGCCCAGCCTGCGATCACCAGACCCCACCGATTCTAAAGAGCGTGGCAGATGGGATAGTCGAGGTTGCCCGTGCACAGTCACGCTCAGGGCTTGCGCCGCCCAGAGGACACGCTGAAAAGGCAGATTGGGGCGCAAGCACGCCATTCACGAGAGGTTCGACATGAAGACCATGCAAGAAAAAGACATTCCGGCATTCGTACAAGCAGTTGTGGACGCCGGCTGCAAAATTTGCGCGATTGGCAACTTGGGATACGTCTTTGGCGATGCTGATTTCACGCCAGCGCAACGGAGGGCCGTCGAGCCACAGCTGCGTAGGATTGCTGAAATCTACGGCGAACGCGATCATCTCATGAACGAGATAGCTGTATATCTGCGGTCGATCGGACGCCATGTCGAGGTTGAGCCGAAGACAGGTATTTCCTGATGGCCGTGATCGCGAGAAGCCGTCTTCCAACCTCTGAATCCTAAAGGAGGTGACCCCCAAGGCCGTTCGTCACCTTCGACCAGAATAACCACATCCGTGACCGCCTGAGCTACTTGGTCGATACGCGCACATGGCCAATACAGTTTCTCCATCCTTCACGAAGCGAATGAGGCTTTGGCCATTCAGCCCCGGTCTACGGGGCGTGACTTGTCCCCGATGCATGCGCGAGCTCTCCGCCCGGCTGGCCGCCGGTCGTCGCCACCGGCCGAAGGCGCCCGAATGCGCTTGACAAGATAGCGTCAGCCCGTTCAACCTAAGGCATTCACCAGGGGAGTCCCGGCAAGGGGCTGAGATACTGCTGGCTTTCGCGGCGCAGTGACCCGTTGAACCTGATCCAGTTCATACTGGCGTAGGGACGGTGCAAGCGCTTTGCGGGAGTTTACGCCCGAGGTCCTGTTGCAGCAGGTCTACAGAAGCGTCTTTTCATCCTTCCGGCACAGAACTGGGTCTCCAATGCATGAGCAAAGGAGCCTCACGATGAATGCCCTCACCCCCGCCGTATCGACGGGACCACTGCCCGCCTCGCGGAAAATCCACAAGCCCGGCGTCCTCTACCCGCAGATCAGGGTGCCGATGCGCGAGATTTCCGTCCATCCGACGGCCGGCGAACCGCCCGTCACCGTCTACGATCCGTCCGGCCCCTACACCGATCCATCAGTCGAAACCAGCATCGAAAAAGGCCTTGCCCGGCTTCGCCACGAATGGGTCACGGCGCGTGGCGATGTCGAAGCCTATGACGGCCGCCACGTCCGGCCGGAAGACAATGGATTCGCCACCGGCGAGCGCCTGACACCGGAATTTCCGATACGCAATCGGCCGCTCAAGGCCAAGCAGGGCAAGGCGGTGACCCAACTTGCCTATGCGCGCGCCGGCATCATCACGCCAGAAATGGAGTTCGTAGCCATCCGCGAGAATCTCGGCCGCGAGGTGATGCGCGGCAAGCTGCAACGCGACGGCGAAGCCTTCGGCGCGGCGATCCCAGATTTCGTCACACCCGAATTCGTGCGCGACGAGGTGGCGCGCGGGCGCGCAATCATTCCCGCCAACATCAATCATCCCGAGAGCGAGCCGATGATCATCGGTCGCAATTTTCTGGTCAAGATCAACGCCAACATCGGTAACTCGGCTGTCACATCGTCGATGGCCGAAGAGGTCGAAAAAATGGTCTGGGCTATCCGCTGGGGCGCGGACACGGTGATGGACCTGTCGACCGGCCGCAACATCCACAACATCCGCGACTGGATCGTGCGCAATGCGCCGGTGCCGATCGGTACGGTGCCGCTCTATCAGGCGCTGGAAAAGGTCAACGGCATCGCCGAGGATCTGAACTGGGAGGTCTACCGCGACACGCTGATCGAGCAGGCCGAGCAAGGCGTCGACTATTTCACCATCCACGCCGGCGTGCGGCTGCACTACATCCCGCTGACCGTCGACCGGGTCACGGGCATCGTCTCGCGCGGCGGCTCGATCATGGCCAAATGGTGCCTGCACCATCACCGGGAGAGCTTCCTCTACGAGCATTTCGAGGAGATCTGCGACATCGCCAGAGCCTATGACGTCTCCTTCTCGCTCGGCGACGGCCTTCGTCCCGGTTCAATCGCCGATGCGAACGACGCGGCGCAATTCGCCGAACTGGAAACACTTGGAGAACTCACCAAGATTGCCTGGGCAAAGGACTGCCAGGTGATGATCGAAGGCCCGGGCCATGTCCCCATGCACAAGATCAAGCAGAACATGGACAAGCAGCTCGCAGTGTGCGGTGAGGCGCCGTTCTACACGTTGGGGCCGCTGACGACCGACATCGCGCCGGGCTATGACCACATCACCTCAGGGATAGGTGCCGCCATGATAGGCTGGTTCGGCACCGCAATGCTTTGCTACGTCACGCCGAAAGAGCATCTCGGCCTTCCCGACCGCAACGACGTCAAGATTGGCGTGATCACCTACAAGATAGCCGCCCATGCAGCCGATCTGGCGAAGGGCCATCCGGCAGCGAAAACCAGGGATGATGCCCTTTCGCGCGCGCGCTTCGAGTTCCGCTGGGAGGACCAGTTCAACCTGTCGCTCGACCCCGAAACCGCACGGTCCTTCCACGACCAGACCTTGCCCAAGGAGGCGCACAAGCTGGCACATTTTTGTTCGATGTGCGGGCCGAAATTCTGCTCCATGCGCATTTCCCACGACATCCGTGCCGAGGCCCAGAAGGAAGGCATGGCGGCAATGGCGGCAAAATACCGGGAGGGCGGCGATCTCTACATGCAGGCGGACGAGACTGGCGTACCGGTCGTGCCAGAGGCTCCCAAACCATCATGAGGGTGCTCGTCAAAGGGGCCGGCGTTGCCGGCCTCACCGTCGCTTTCGAACTCGCCGCCCGCGGCGCGACGGTCACCGTCGCCGAGATGCGGCATGGCCTTGGTGGCAACGCGTCGTGGTTCGCCGGCGGCATGCTGGCGCCATGGTGCGAGCGCGAAAGCGCGGAGCAGCCGGTGCTGGATCTCGGACGCGATGCTGCCGACTGGTGGGATGCGGTGCTGTCGGGTCAGGTGACACGGGCCGGGACATTGGTCGTGGCCGCGCCGCGTGATGCCGGTGAGCTTGACCGGTTCGCCAGTCGCACGTCAGGGCATCGGCGCGTCGATGAAAACGAAATTGCGCTCCTGGAACCCGACCTCGCCGGCCGCTTCCGGCGTGGATTGCTCTTCCCCGACGAGGCTCACCTCGACCCACGCCCGGCGATGGCGGCACTTCATGACAAGCTTGCGACCATGGGTGTCAAATTCCACTTCGGCTGCGACGCCCGGCCTGTTTCGGGATTCGCCCGTCAGATAGACTGCATGGGAATGGCAGCGGCCGATGACAGGCTGCGCGGTGTTCGCGGCGAAATGCTGATCCTTCGCACGCCTGATGTCTCGCTGTCGCGGCCGGTCCGTTTGCTTCATCCACGCTTTCCGCGTTATGCCGGGCCGCGCACCGATCACCGTTTCATGATCGGAGCGACGATGATTGAAAGCCAGAGCGCCGGACCGGTGACGGCGCGTTCCATGATGGAGCTGCTGGGCGCCGCCCATGCCCTCCATCCGGCCTTTGGTGAGGCCGAGATCGTTGAAACCGGTGTGGGTGTCCGTCCGGCATTTCCCGACAATTTGCCACGCGTCGAAACAGACGGTGAGATCATCGCGATCAACGGTCTTTATCGTCACGGTTTTCTCC
>NZ_RZPH01001210.1:0-1598 GCF_004022825.1 Mesorhizobium sp. M7A.F.Ca.CA.004.04.2.1 | reverse complement strand
GTATTGGCTGCCGACGATGCCCCCGAAGCGCCCTATATCGACGATCGGTCGAGCGCCGACGCGGTTGTCCGTTCGCTGTACAGCGCCATCAGCCGGCACGAATTCGCCCGCGCCTGGGGGTATTTCAGCGATACAAAGCCGGCAAAGGATTTCGACAGTTTCGTCAAGGGTTTTGATGGGACCCACAAGGTCGAGGTCGAGACCGGAGCTGTTTCCGACGAAGGTGCGGCTGGCAGCATTTTCTACAACGTCCCCGTCGCCATTCGCGCGACGGACAAGGCCGGCGGCGAAAAGGTCTTTGCCGGTTGCTATACGCTGCGCCAGGTGAATGCCCAGATCCAGGCGGAGCCGCCCTTCGATCCGATCCATATCGAAAAAGGCGCGCTGAAACCCTCCACCGCCGATTTCGAAGAGGCGCTGCCGCCAAGCTGCGGCGACGGGCCGCCACCGCCAAAGAAAGACACCGCACTGGAGCAGGCCAAGAAGGCCTTTCTGGCAACCTATGGCGACCAGTGCGACAAGCAGTTCCTTGCCAATGAGCCGACCGTTTTTTCGATTAAATACAAGGACAAGGATGCGCAGCCCGGCGAACCCGACAAGGAGACGCGGCTGTTCCATTTTTCCTGTTCGGCCGCGGCCTACAATGAAAGCTCGATCTACTACATGACCGACGACGTGTCGGGCGTGCAGCAGTTGCAGTTCGCCGAGCCCAAGATGGACATCCGCTACGAGAACAATGACAGCAACGGCAAATTGCTGGGCATGAGTATCGTCGGTTTCCAGACGTCCGGCTGGGCGGTCAATTCCGACTATGATGAGGCTGCCCACACGATCACAACATTCAACAAGTGGCGCGGCATCGGCGATGCGTCCGACGCAGGGACGTATCTGTTCCGCAACGGCAATTTTTCGCTGGTCCAGTATGACGTCGATGCGTCCTATGACGGCGAGCAAAATCCGGAGACGGTTGTCGACTATAACACCGCGCCCTGAGCATCACACGAGCTTGCAGGCTGCGTCGATCAGGGCGCCTTCGACAGCATCCAGTTGAGCGTGCCGCGCCAGTCGGTCATGCGGATCGGCGTGCCATGGGTGCCGGTCTCGAAGCGGACGAAGCGGGTCGGATAGGTCTTCGATTTGGTCAGGATCGAGCGAAAGAACGCCTCCTGCTTTGCCACGGGGTAGACGACGTCGTGGCTGCCCTGGCCGAAGAAGACCGGCACGCGGCGCTTGAAGGCCGGGCTGGTGAAAAAGCTCTCATCCCACAGCGAACCGAGCAGCAGCAGGCCATTGATGCGTCCGCCTGTATCCTTGCGCGCGGCCAGCTTCCAGCATAGCGCGCCGCCCATCGAGCCGCAGGCGACGAAGATCTTCGCGCCTGGCGACTGTTCGGCATAATGACCGATCAGCGCCGCCACCTGCGCCGCTCCCTTGTCGCCGAAATCGGGGAAATCAGGACTGAGATAGAGGCCGCCATTGCCGGCCATCAGGTTCTTGAGCCGGTTGAAATTGCCGCCGAAGGTGAAGTCGTCGACACCCTGCTTGCGGCTGCCGCCCTGCCCGTGCAGATAAAGCACGATGATGCCGGCGCCCTCGGT
>NZ_RZPH01001209.1:0-1606 GCF_004022825.1 Mesorhizobium sp. M7A.F.Ca.CA.004.04.2.1 | reverse complement strand
GTGCATGCACGCAAGGCGTGGCTGGAAGGGCTGAGCCCCAAGGAAAACCGTGACATCCCGCCGCTCGACTACAACAGGGTCTATCGGCTGAAGGTCAGAAAACATAACGAATTCATTGGCATCAATGGTGGAATTCAGTCGATTGAAGAGGCGCAGAAGCATCTCGGTCATGTCGATGGCGCGATGCTTGGCCGCGCCGCCTACCACACGCCCGGCATTCTGGCCGGCGTCGATGCCGCTTTCTACGGCGTCCAGTCCGAGCCGTTCGATTTCGCCGCGCTGATCGATGCGATGGCGGACTATGCGGCACGCCATATCGAGCAGGGTGGGCGGCTTGGCCATGTCACCCGCCATATGGTCGGACTGTTCCATGGCCTGCCCGGTGCGCGCCGCTACCGGCAGATCCTGTCCACGGACGCGACAAAACCCGGGGCCGGCCCGGACGTGCTGAAGACGGCTTACGCGGCCGTCGAGTTCGGTGGCGCAGCAGCCGAAGCGGCTTGAGCTTCGGGGATCAATCCCTGAGGATCATGCGGTCGCCGCGCACGTCAAAACCCGACAATGAACCGATGAAGTTCATGCCGAGCAGGCTCTGGCTGAGCATTCCGGGTGCGGCGATCATCACCGACATATCCCTGCGCATGATGCCGCCGATCGCAATCTGATCGGTTTTCACGGCCGCGGCGCGCGCCATGCCGTTGGCGGTCGAAACCGGTATGGTGTAGTTGAGCGCCGCTGGATTGAATCCGGCGGCCTGCGCATCCTGCGACGTCAGCACGGTGCTGGTCGCGCCGGTATCCACCACGGCCCGGACCGGGTTGCCATTGATCAGGATGCGCGCTTCGAAATGGCCGTTGTCCGCCTTGTCGAGCGTCACCGTGGCGTGGCCGTCCTCGACGCCAAGCGCAAGCGGGCTGCCGGGAACAAGGCCCGCGGTCACCCGGCTGGCGACATCCTGCAACTCATAGCGATACTGGTAGCCGGCGATCAGCGCGAGTGCGATCGCCGCCCAGGCGCCGAGATTGCGGGCCATGGCGCCCAGGGGGCGGCCCGAGCGAAGCAGGCCGGCGCCGATAAGGGCGCCAAAGGCACCGAGCCAGATCAGCCGGCTGAAATCGTTGTTCTCGACGCCGAGCGTGCTGCCGGCGGAATCATTGAGCATGAGCAGGACTGCTCCCACCCCGATCGCGGCCATCAAAATCCAGAACAACCGGCTCATCCGCACCTCACGATAGCGCGCCGCGTTCGCGCGCCATACGGGTGCGGCGAGTTTCCCGGCGCGGCCGGCGTTCGACCGTCTCCAGCCGGGCCGGCAATTGCGCCATGACGCTGCGGCGCGTTTCCGTCGTCATCCCGATCCAGGCGCCGATTTCCTCGCGCGTGCGACCGCAACCGAAACAGAAGCCGGTTTTCATGTCGATCGAACAGACCAGGATGCACGGGGATTCGATGGCCGTCATGACTTTCTCTTGGGCTTCCATCCGGAATCCCTTGTTCCACCTCCACATGGTGCAATGGCAAAGCCAATGCAAGCCCTCGCGATTGCGCCCTTCGGGGCCGGCTTTGCGGCAAATGCAGGCCCATCATCCCGGAGGTTGTGCCAACC
>NZ_RZPH01001208.1:0-1613 GCF_004022825.1 Mesorhizobium sp. M7A.F.Ca.CA.004.04.2.1 | reverse complement strand
TCTGGAGGCAGCAGCTTGAACGCTCTGAACAGCAGCATAATCGGCACCGAACTGTTTACGCGGGGGTGGATCTTCATCCGCGGCGTGCCGGCCATGAAATTCCTGCCGCCGGAAGGGCCGCCGGAAATCGCCTTTGCCGGCCGCTCGAATGTCGGCAAGTCGTCGCTGATCAACGCGCTGGTCAACCAGAAGGGGCTGGCGCGCACCTCCAACACGCCGGGGCGCACGCAGGAGCTCAACTATTTCGTGCCGGACGGATTTTCGGGTGAGGGCGCCGACCTGCCGCCCTTGGCGCTGGTCGACATGCCCGGCTATGGCTATGCCACCGCGCCGAAGGAGAAGGTCGACGAGTGGACCAAGCTGGTCTTCGACTATCTCAAGGGCCGCGTCACGCTGAAGCGCGTCTATGTGCTGATCGACGCCCGCCACGGCATCAAGGCCAAGGACGACGAAGTGCTGTCGCTGCTCGACAAGGCGGCGGTGTCCTACCAGATCGTGCTGACCAAGACCGACAAGATCAAGACTGCCGGCGTGCCGAGGCTGATCGAGGAGACGCTGGCAAAGATCAAGAAGCGGCCGGCGGCGTTCCCGTTCGTACTGGCCACCTCTTCTGAAAAGGCCGAGGGCCTCCAGGAATTGCAGGCGGCCATCGTGCTTGCCGCCAATGGCGGCTAAGCATCCACAGCTTAGAGCATGGCCTACGGCTTGGCCTCGATAGCAATCGTCTGGTGGCCTTCTTCCGCCACAAGCCTTTCGGTGCCGTATGCCTTGAGGAACATGCTGACGCCTGACCTGACGATGCGGTCGATCTCGTCCTGGGTCGGGGCTTTGGTGCGGTAGGCGAAGATGCACTGGCGGAACAGACCGGCCAGGCACAGTTCGGTGAACTGATAGGCGGCAAGATCGACATCGTCGATGCGCAGCAGGTCGCGCTCGATGGCAGCATTGAGAAAGGCCGCGACCTTGTCGTGGCCACGCTTGGGACCGCGCTCGTAAAACCGCGCGCCCATGTCGGGTATCCGGTCGGATGCACCGATCACCGTGCGCTGCGCCTGGATCACCTTGGCCGACGTGATCTTGAGGGCCAGCACCTTGCCGAACTTCACCAGCGTCTCGCGCAGGTTGTCGGCATTGTCCAGCACGTCATACATGTTCTTGAAGATGGTGCCGCGCTCTTCCTCGATCAGCGCTTCGAACAGCTCTTCTTTGTTGGCGAAATAGACGTAGATCGTACCCTTGGAGACACCGGCCTCGCGGGTGATGTCGTTCATCGAGGCGGCTTCGAAGCCCTTGTCGATGAAGACACGACGGGCGCCGTCGATGATCTGGCTGCGCTTGACCGGATCCTGCCCCGCGGCCGGGCGGCCACGACGCAAGCTTTCCAACAGGTCGTCGCACGACTCGTTTTCGACATTGGGCGGGGTCTCGGCCATGAAAGTCACACCTCGAAAATAATTCGAACCAAGCGGTTCGATTGCCCTTGATATGGTCCTGTTTACGCGCTATGTCAACGGCCGGATCGAACCGAACGGTTCAGTATTATATTATAACTTTAGAGAGATGTCATGTCCTCGAACGCGCCGACCACTGCCGAAGTCCGTCCCTTTCCCAAC
>NZ_RZPH01001207.1:0-1616 GCF_004022825.1 Mesorhizobium sp. M7A.F.Ca.CA.004.04.2.1 | reverse complement strand
GTTGGGGACCGACGACAGCGGCTTGTGCAGATGAGGCTCGAGTGCGGCGCGGTCCGGCACGCTGTCGGGTATCTTGCGCATGCCGTCCATATCGTCGGAAAAGCACAGCAGCTTGGTCGCGACCTTATCCTGCGTCAGGACGCGGAAAGCATGGCGCACCATCGACGTCCGCGCCACTTCGCCGAACGTGCCGATATGCGGCAGGCCGGACGGCCCGTAGCCGGTCTCGAACAGGATTGTTTGCGGGAAGTCGGCGCCTTTGTAGCGCTCGATGATCTTTTTGGCCTCTTCGAAGGGCCACGCCTTGCTTTCGGTCGCGGCCGCCAACAGTTCGGGGTTGAGATCGATGATGTTTGATCCCGCCATGTCACAGTTTCCAAATCATTTGCCGGCCCGAAGGCGGGCCGCGGCAAGGTTTTCAACCGGTCTCTAGGCGTGCAGCGCCGGAGCGTCAACGCGTGCGGCGCTTTTTCCTTGCGGTGCAGAACGGGCGTTCCTAACTTCGAGGCCCGGTTCAAGGAGAAAAAATTGCCGACACCTCATGAAGCCCTGATCTATCTGATGGTCATCACCTCGGCCTCGGACCGCGACATGACCGATGTCGAACTGGCGCGGATCGGCGAGGTCGTCCGCTCCTGGCCGGTGTTCGAGGACTTCAACCGCGACAGGCTGGTCGGCGTTGCCCAGGACTGCCAGAAGCGCCTGCACGAAAAGGACGGGCTGGAGGGTGTG
Source organism: Mesorhizobium sp. M7A.F.Ca.CA.004.04.2.1 (assembly GCF_004022825.1). Lineage (NCBI taxonomy): Bacteria > Pseudomonadati > Pseudomonadota > Alphaproteobacteria > Hyphomicrobiales > Phyllobacteriaceae > Mesorhizobium > Mesorhizobium sp. M7A.F.Ca.CA.004.04.2.1. The sequence goes on along the minus strand of NZ_RZPH01001207.1, from coordinate 884 downwards.
CTGGCTGAAGTCGCCGAGGTCTTGCCTGAGCGGCTGCGCGACACCGCCTATGCCGCCGCCTTCGAGGTTGCCGCCGTCGACCTCGAAATGCGCATGGAAGAGGTGCGGGTGCTGCAGCTGATCCGGCGTCAGCTCGATCTCGACACGCTGACGGTTGCTGCCATCGGCCGCGCGGCCAAGGCGCGGCTGCGCACGCTGACCTGAGTTCTTGGCCGGGCGCTGTTGAGGTTCAGGTCAGGCCGGCAAAGCCGACCGGAACCGGATCAGAAAAAGCTGACCGGGAAATAGCGCAGATAAAATTCGGCGAACGTGCCTTTCATCGAAATCTCCTGCAGCGCGTAATCGATCGCGGCGGCCAGCGCCGGATTGTCCGCTTTGGTGGCAATGGCCATGCCCGAGCCCAGATATTCAGGCGCCAGATAGGGCCCGCCGGCAAAGCGGCAGCAGCCCGCCGCGTCCGAGCCGCCCAGCCAGAAGGCCAGGCGCATGCCGTCGCCGAAGGCGGCGTCGACCTTGCCGGCCTTGAGATCGGCATAGAGGTCCTCCGGCCTGTCGAAAGGGACGACCTGAACCGTGTTGAAATAGTCGCGCAGCATGCGTTCATGCGCCGAGCCTGATATTACGCCGACACGCTTGCCGTGCAATTTGTCAAAGATGGGCTCGGTCAGCGCCTTGCCTTTCGGCATGATGAAGCGCGCTGGAAACTGCAGATAGGAGCGTGAGAAGGCGTAGGTCGCGCGCGATTCCGGTGTTGCGGCGATGCCGGCGATGATCGCCTCGCCTTCGCCTTTCCGCAGTGCGCCTTCCAGCTCGGCCCAGGGCAGGGCCTGGATCTGGCATTTTTCGACAATGCCAAGCTCGGCGCAGATGGCGCGTGCCAGATC
>NZ_RZPH01001206.1:0-1617 GCF_004022825.1 Mesorhizobium sp. M7A.F.Ca.CA.004.04.2.1 | reverse complement strand
ACCGAACCCGCCAGTCGGAGGGACAAAACCCGCCAAGGCAAGTCACGCCGAGCGCCGCAACCGAAAAGACGTCCGGCGCCGGCCCCGCTATCGCGGAGCGTTCAAAGGACGCCAAGGCTCCGAAGAGCGGCCGCCAGCCTGGAGCGTATGTCAAGAAGTGATCGCTGGACGGGACCCGAGAGGTCCTGGCGTTGCCACTTGCGCCTTTCGCGACTGGTTGGTGGGTGTCTGTCCGGCGGGCCCCGTCGGCTCCAATGCACGGCGCAATGTCGGCGCTTCCTGCTGGATATGATCCCACAGCCGGTTGGCGATCGGCCCATGCGGTCGGTCGCGGCGCCGCGCCACCACCAGTTCGTCGGTGCGGCCCGGCAGATGGCGGCCGGCAATGGATTGCAGGCGCCCGTCATGCAGTTCTTCCTCGATCAGGAAGCGGGGCAGGTGGCCCCAGCCAAGGCCCTGCAGGATGATCTCCTTCTTCATGCCCTGGTCGGCGACGAGGCATTGCGGCGCGCCTTCGATCAGCGAATAGTTTTGTTGTGGCGAATGGCGGGCGCTGTCGCGCATGACGCATTGGGTGAGTGCCTGCATCTGATCCAGAGTGATCGGCTGCTCGATACGCCCGGGCAGAAAGCCCGGCGCCACCACGGGAATGAAGGACACCTTGCACAGATCGACCCATTCCACCCGCGCATCGCCCTTGTCGACCCAGTGCAGGATCAGATCGGCTTCGTCATCGAATAGACGCTCCCATGGGCCGCCCACCGCTTCAAAATGCAGATGCAGGCGCGTGCCGGGGCACTGTGCGAAGAACCGCCCGAGCATGCCCAGCACATGCGGGCGCGGGCACAGGTCGCCTATCACCACGTGGATCTCGCTTTCCTCACCCATCGCCAACTGGGCGGCATGGACGCGCAAACCGTCCAACTCGCGCAGCAGCGATAGCGCTCGGCGGTGGAACGAAAGCCCGGCCTCGGTCGGACGCACGCGATAGCCGCTGCGGTCCAAAAGGATGAGGCCGAGCTGTCGTTCCAGCTTGGCGACGGCGGCGAACACCGCCGGGTGCGAGCGATACAGCATGGCCGCCGCAGGTTGAAAACCGCCGGTGCGGACCACTGCATCGAAGCATTGCAGGTCGTGCAGGGTGAATTCGGCCATGTCAGTTTTTACTACAGAGATTGTTCTATCTTTGTAATATCAACAAAATCGCTCCACGGCTAGGCTCTGTCTCGTTCAACGTTCCAGAAGGAATCTTCATCATGAATGAGCTGAATTTCGTCACAACGGGCGACGGCACGCGCATCGCCTACCGCTTCGATGGCGAGGCAAGCAAGCCGGTGCTGGTGCTGTCGAATTCCATCGGCACCACGCTGCACATGTGGGACAGGCAGATCGGCGAATTGTCGAAGCATTTCCGTGTCTTGCGCTACGATTTTCGCGGCCATGGCGGATCGAGCGTTCCCGTCGGCGCCTACTCGCTCGACCGGCTTGGCCGCGACGTCATCGAGCTGCTCGACGCGCTCGACCTGCAACGCGTACATTTCCTTGGCCTGTCGCTCGGCGGGTTCGTCGCGCAGTGGCTCGGCATCCACGCGCCGGAGCGGATCGACCGGCTGATCC
>NZ_RZPH01001205.1:0-1617 GCF_004022825.1 Mesorhizobium sp. M7A.F.Ca.CA.004.04.2.1 | reverse complement strand
GGCGCAAGCTGGCGCGCGGCGAGCACGACATCGCACAATTCATCGATGCGGCGATCGATGCCGCGACCCGTGCCGCCAATCTCACGGCCCGGCTGCTCGCCTTCTCGCGTCAGCAGCCGCTGGCGCCGCAGATCGTCGACGCCAACCGCCTGCTGACCGGGATGTCCGACCTGATCCGGCGGGCACTCGGCGAAACCATCCGCATCGAAACGGTGCTGGCGGGAGGCTTGTGGAAAACCCATGCCGACCCGAGCCAGATCGAGAACGCCGTTCTCAACCTGGCCGTCAACGCCCGCGACGCCATGGGCGATGATGGCAAGCTGACCATCGAGACCGCCAACAGCCATCTCGACGACAGCTACGCCGCTGCCCATGCCGAAGTCGCGGCCGGCCAGTATGTGATGATCGCCGTCAGCGATACCGGTTCGGGCATGACCCCCGATGTCATCTCCAAGGCCTTCGAGCCCTTCTTCACCACCAAGGCGGTCAACAAGGGCACCGGCCTGGGGTTGAGCCAGGTGTTCGGCTTCGTCAAGCAGTCGGGTGGCCATGTCAACATCTATTCCGAACCCGGCGAAGGCACGACAATCAAGATCTACTTGCCGCGGTATTTCGGCCCCGAAGAGCCGGCCGTGCCCACGGGGCGAGGCGACAACACCGCCGCACCGGTCACCGAAACGATCCTTGTCGTCGAGGATGATGCCCGCGTGCGGGTCTCCACGACTGAGGCCATACGCGAACTCGGATACACCGTCATTCATGCAGCGAGCGGCGAGGAAGCGTTGCAGAAACTGGCGGAGAACCCGAACGTCGCCCTGCTGTTCACCGACATCGTCATGCCCGTCATGAACGGCCGCAAGCTGGCGGAAGAGGCCGTTGCCCGCATGCCGCTGCTGAAGGTGATCTTCACCACCGGCTTCACCAGGAACGCGGTGGTCCACAACGGCGTGCTCGACCACGACGTGCATTTCCTCGCCAAGCCCTTCACCATCGAGCAACTGGCGGCGAAACTGCGTGACGTGCTCGGCACGACGCAGGTCGCAGCGGATTGATCACAATCGCTTCAGCCTGACGCAGCCGCACTTCTCCACAGGCCGGGATAATCGACAACGAAGCCGTGCAGCGAGACGTTGAGCGTCTCGTCATAGCCGAACACCGGCGCGGCATAGGCGTAGCGAACGGTGTCGAGACGACGATAGCTCTGATCGAGGCGCACCAAGCTCAGTTCAGGGAAAGTCAGGTAGGCGGCCGGAGCAGGCGCCGCCTCGCCGATGCCTAGGTCGAACCGGCGGATCGCCAACAGGTTCGATGCCGGTGTGAAGCCAAGATCGACATCGACAAGGCCGTCGACACCCTGCTGGACTTCGCCGTTCAGCATCCACTGGCCGTTGGAATCGCGTTCGATCGCATAGTGCAGCTGGCGCGTGCCGAGAAAGCCTTCGATAAGCGCCGCCCGTGTGTGCCAGCCGGCATCGCAATTCACCTCGTAGGCGAGGCAGCACGGCTTGCCGTCCTGGACGAAGATGGCTTGTCCCTTGAGGCTGTGCCCGCCATCGTACTGCGAAAGCAGACAGGCATCATGCCCCTCCACGTCCAGCCGATGCCAGAGGATCGAAG
>NZ_RZPH01001204.1:0-1625 GCF_004022825.1 Mesorhizobium sp. M7A.F.Ca.CA.004.04.2.1 | reverse complement strand
GGCCACGACATCGCCATCCTGCGCACCATGGGGGCGTCGCGCGGCGCCATCCTGCGTATCTTCCTGATGACGGGTGCGGCGATCGGCGTGACCGGCACGCTTGCCGGTGTGCTGCTCGGCGTGCTGATCTGCACCAACATCGAGTCCATCCGCCAGTTCTTCTCATGGATGACCGGCAAGGTGCTGTTCAATCCGGAGCTCTATTTCCTCAGCCAGTTGCCGGCGAAGATGGATCCGCGCGAGACGACCTATGTCGTCCTGATGGCGCTCGGCCTGTCCTTCCTGGCAACCGTGTTTCCGGCATGGCGCGCCGCGCGCCTCGATCCGGTCGAAGCCTTGAGGTACGAATAGTGGCCGAGGTCATTATCGAGCTGAAGAGCGTCGAGCGGCACTATGTCCAGGGGCCGCGCAAGCTCACCATCCTGAACGGTGCCGATTTCTCGCTGAAGCGCGGCGAGATGGTGGCGCTGGTGGCGCCGTCGGGCACCGGCAAGTCGACCCTGCTGCACACTGCCGGCTTGCTGGAGCGTCCCGACGCCGGCGACGTCATCCTGGCCGGCCGTGCCTGCGGGCGGCTCTCCGATGACGAGCGCACGGCGATCCGCCGCAACGATGTCGGCTTCGTCTACCAGTTCCATCATCTGCTGCCGGAATTCTCGGCGCTGGAAAACATCATGATGCCGCAGCTCATCAAGGGGCTCAGCCGCAAGGACGCGGCCGAGCGCGCGGCGCAGCTGCTCGATTACATGCAGATCGGCAAGCGCGCGTCGCACCGGCCGTCCGAACTCTCCGGCGGCGAACAGCAGCGCGTCGCCATCGCGCGTGCGGTCGCCAATGCGCCGCTGGTGCTGCTGGCCGACGAGCCGACCGGCAATCTCGACCCGGTCACCGCGTCTTATGTGTTCGAGGCGCTGGCGGCGCTGGTCAAGCAATCGGGCCTCGCGGCGCTGATCGCCACCCACAATCACGAATTGGCATCGCGCATGGACCGGCGCGTCACCCTGGCCGACGGCAAAGTGGTGCCGCTTTAGTCTCTGATGTCGTCATCCTAGGGCGAAGCTCCGCGGAGCGGAGCGTAGACCCTAGGATCCATGCCGTTACTTTCGAGACAAATGCAGGGGTCGAGGATATGCGACCTCTATCAGAGGCGATAATTCTGCACCGTAGCATCGCCCCTGGTCACGGCATGGATCCTAGGGTCTGCGCGCGTCGCTCCGCTCCTTGCTCCGCCCTAGGAGGACGATGCGATGGCTAATCGCAAAGGCTTCGGTCAGCCCACGTAGCACCGTCGCTCGCCCCTCAACCCTTTCTTAACCCTGCCGATTTGATCGCCCGAAAATTCCGGAGGCGGCCGCATCGTGCCCGTTGACTTTGAAACAAAATTAGAACAAAATGCGAACATATCAACAACAGGAGAGAGTTATGACCGATCTGGTTCAGGATGTCATCTCACTGGTTTGCATGAGCACGTTCCTTGTTTCCATGGCGATCTGGATCGGAGCCATGTGATTTGGCGGCGTTCGCCGCCGCTGTTCCTACGCGGTGGAAGGCCGTTCCGCCGTTAAGCTTTTCTTGCCGCCGTAACGTTAGGGTACCCCGGCAAGACAGGGAGCAACGTCCAGGTG
>NZ_RZPH01001203.1:0-1625 GCF_004022825.1 Mesorhizobium sp. M7A.F.Ca.CA.004.04.2.1 | reverse complement strand
GCCCATAAGCCGCGGCAGTGCCCGCCGACATGGCGATCACCGTGCCGAAAACCGCCGACAGCAGCGATGCGAGGATCGGCTTCAGCGCGTTACGGTCGAGCGCGACGATCAAATTGTTGGTCGACTCGCCGAACACGAAACGGAAATTGCTGAGCGTCGGGTTCTTCGGCCACCAGGTCAGTTCGGCGCCGGTCGCCGACCATTCGGCGATCGGCTTGAACGCCATCGATACCATCCACAGGATCGGCACCAGCGTCACCGCCATGGCCGCGAAGATCGCGGCATAGCGGAATATCAGGAAAGGAACGGAACGCTTCATCTGGCGGCTTTGCTGGTGGCGTTGTGGGCGGAGGGGAGAAGTAGGCTCCTCCCCTCCTTCGATATGATCCAGGGAGAAGGATCAGACGATTGGATCGAGAACTGTCGGCCAGGCCTCCTTGTTGGTCTTGATGGCTTCGAGCAGTTTGTCCTCGCCGGTGCGCCGGGCGATCTTCTTCCACTCTGCCTCGGTGTCGGCCATCGCCTGCTCCGATGTCTTGGCCTTGGTCAGCGCCGCCATCAGGTTCTCGTCGAGCGCATTGTGGAAGGCTGTCGCGCCGGGATAGTTGATGGTCGGCACGGTGCGGGCGACCGTCTCGCGCACGACGTCCATGTGGTAGGCATGATAGGTCTGGCGCACCAGCGGATCGGAGAAGTCCGAAAGCCGGAACGGGTCCAGATAACCGCCGGGGTTGGCACTCATCCAGGCATAGATGCGGGCCGAGCCCAGCCATTGCAGCAGGAGGTAGGCGACCTCCTGGTTCTTCGACTGTGACGAGATCATGCCGGTCAGCGAAAACCACAGCACGGAACGGCTGATCAGCTTGCCGCCGATCTCGCGGCCGGGCGGCAGCATCGAGCCGATCTTGCCGGTGACGGCTGAATCCTTGTTGCCGGCATTGTCGAGGAATTTCGGCAGGTTGGAGAAGGCGCAGGTCATCGCCGCACCACCCTTGGCGAAGTTGCCGTATTGCTCCGGCCAACCCCAGGAGATCGCATCCGGCGAATGATGCGCGAGCGAAGCAACATATTCGTTGGTGGCGGCGATGCCTTGCTCGGAATTGATCATCGGCTTGCCGTCATCGCCAAACAGGAACTGGTTGGGCGAAGCCATCGAGACATAGCGCTGGTACCAGTTCGTGTAGCCCCAGCCCTGGTTGCGCAGGTCGGTCGAGCCGAACAGGCCCTTGTCCGGTCGCTGGAAGAAGGCGGCGATGTCGCCATGCTGCTTCCAGGTCTTCGGCGGCGCCAGATCGTAGCCGTATTTGTCCTTGAAGGCCTTCTTCTCGGCTTCGTCGCCGAACAGGTCGGTGCGGTAGACCCAAGTCTGGAAGTCGCCGTCCAGCGACACGCCATAGTTCGAGCCGCGGTATTTGTTGAGCAGCGACACGCCCTTGGCGCCGTTGACATAGCCGCTGACGGGATCGTCCCATTCAGGCTTATGCTGCGCGACAAAGTCGTCGAGCTTGGCGATGCCGCCGGTTTCGGCGAGGTCGCCGAGGCGGTTCCATTCGGTCGAGTAGATGTCGTAGGCCCCACCCTTGGTGGAGATGTCCTGCATCGTCTTTGTGAATTCCTGGCCGTTC
>NZ_RZPH01001202.1:0-1627 GCF_004022825.1 Mesorhizobium sp. M7A.F.Ca.CA.004.04.2.1 | reverse complement strand
CCTCGTCGATGACGTGCTCGGCGCCGCTCTACACCAACACCGTCTCGAACACCGCGTTTCGGGGTTTCGGTGGCCCGCAAGGCATGGTCGGCGCCGAGCGCGTCATCGACGAGGTGGCCTTTGCCGTCGGCAAGGATCCACTCGAAATCCGCAAAAAGAATTTCTACGGCACCAGTGGTGATAGCGAGAGGGGCCGCAACATCACGCCCTACCACCAGACGGTCGAGGACAACATCATCCAGCGCATCGTCGCCGAGTTGGAGGAAAGCGCCAGCTATGCGCGGCGGCGGCGTGAGATATCGGCCTTCAACGCCAACAGCCGTTTCATCAAGCGCGGCCTGGCGCTGACACCGGTCAAGTTCGGCATCTCGTTCACCGCCACCCACTACAACCAGGCCGGCGCGCTGGTGCATGTCTACACCGACGGTTCGGTGCATCTGAACCATGGCGGGACCGAGATGGGGCAGGGCCTCTACGTCAAGGTGGCGCAGGTGGTGGCGGAAGAGTTCCAGATCGACCTCGACCAGGTCAAGATCACCGCGACCACGACCGGCAAGGTGCCGAACACTTCCGCCACGGCAGCGTCGTCCGGCTCGGACCTCAACGGCATGGCGGCGCAAAATGGCGCGCGCCAGATCAAGGACCGGCTGACCGATTTCGCCGCCGAAAAATACCAGGTGCCGCGCGATCAGGTGCTGTTCCTGCCCAACCGGGTGCGCATCGGCAACCAGGAAATCGCCTTCGCCGACCTCGTCAAGCAGGCCTATATGGCCCGTGTCCAGCTGTCGGCGGCGGGTTTCTACAAGACGCCGAAAATCCACTGGAACCGCGACAAGGGCGAGGGCCGCCCCTTCTATTATTTCGCTTATGGCGCCTCGTGTTCGGAAGTCTCGGTCGACACGCTGACCGGAGAATACATGGTCGAGCGTACCGATATTCTCCATGACTGCGGGCGCTCGCTGAACCGAGCTATAGACATCGGCCAGATCGAGGGCGGCTTCATCCAGGGCATGGGCTGGCTGACGACGGAAGAACTGTGGTGGGACGCCAAGGGCCGGCTGCGCACGCATGCGCCGTCGACCTACAAGATCCCGCTCGCCTCCGACCGGCCAAAGATCTTCAACGTCACCTTGGCCGACTGGCCGGAAGCGGGCGAGCCGACCATCCACCGCTCCAAGGCGGTCGGCGAGCCGCCGTTCCCGCTCGGCATGTCGGTGCTGCATGCGCTGTCGGATGCGGTGGCCAGTGTCGCCGACAACAAGATTTGCCCGCGCCTCGATGCCCCCGCCACACCGGAACGCGTGCTGATGGCGATCGAGCGGCTGAAGAAAGAGGCCGGCGCCTGAATCCGGCCCAGGGGGTCAGCAATGTGTGCAATCCGGGCCGAAAAAACCTATATTTCCCGCACGGGAATGCGAATGATGAATTCGAAAGTGCAAAGCCTGAGAGACTTCCTTGCCAGCGCCGACCGGATTGCCCTGGTCGAAGTGGCTGGCACAAAAGGTTCGACGCCACGCGAGAAGGGCGCATTTATGCTCGTCTCGCGGGCGGCGATCTTTGGCACGATCGGCGGCGGTCAGCTCGAATACATGGCAATCGACAGGGCCAGGCAGATGCTCTTCTCCCC
>NZ_RZPH01001201.1:0-1629 GCF_004022825.1 Mesorhizobium sp. M7A.F.Ca.CA.004.04.2.1 | reverse complement strand
GGCGGCGCCGGTGCCGGGACCGTGCCGGATGCCCACGATCCGTCCAAGCGCCGCGCGCCTGCCATGCTGACCACCGATCTCGCACTGCGGGCCGATCCGGCCTACGAGAAGATCTCGCGGCGCTTCCATGAGCATCCGGACCATTTCGCCGACGCGTTTGCCCGCGCCTGGTACAAGCTGACCCATCGCGACATGGGTCCGATCGTTCGTTATCTCGGTCCGCTCGTGCCGAAGGAAGAGCTGATCTGGCAGGATCCGATCCCGGCGGTCGACCATGAACTGGTCGGCGAGCAGGACATTGCGTCGCTGAAGGCGAAGATCCTGGCATCGGGCCTGTCGGTCTCCGAATTGGTCTCGACTGCGTGGGCCTCGGCCTCGACGTTCCGCAATTCCGACAAGCGCGGAGGTGCCAATGGCGCACGCATCCGGCTGGCACCGCAGAAGGATTGGGACGTCAACCAGCCGGCTGAACTGTCGAAGGTGCTGGCGAAGCTGGAAGCCATCCAGAAGGAGTTCAACGCGGCACAGACCGGCGGGAAAAAGATCTCGCTGGCCGATCTCATCGTGCTCGGCGGTGTCGCCGCGGTCGAGAAGGCGGCGAAGGACGGCGGCCACGAAACCAAGGTGCCGTTCACGCCGGGCCGCATGGATGCTTCACAGGAACAGACCGATGTCCATTCCTTTGCCGCGCTCGAGCCGAAAGTCGATGGCTTCCGCAACTATGTCAGGGGCAAGCAGCCGATGTCGGTCGAGGCCATGCTGGTCGACCGCGCGCAATTGCTGTCGCTGACCGCGCCCGAGATGACGGTTCTGGTCGGCGGTCTGCGCGTGCTCGGCGCCAACACGGCCAAGTCGAAGCACGGCGTGCTCACCGACCGGCCGGGTACGTTGACCAACGACTTCTTCGTCAATCTGCTCAGCATGAACACGGTCTGGGATCCGGCGGCCGGCTCCGACGAAGTCTACGAGGCGCGTGACCGCAAGACCAAGGCGGTCAAGTGGACCGGCACCCGTGCCGACCTGATCTTCGGCTCGCACGCCCAGCTCCGCGCGCTTGCCGAGGTCTACGGGTCGGCGGACGCCAAGGCGAAATTCACCAGGGATTTCGTCGCTGCGTGGACCAAGGTGATGAACGCCGACCGCTTCGACATTGCCTGAACTCGCATAAGGCACTCCGGCGCAGCCGCGCCGGAGTGCCAATCCTCCCAAGGACATGAGATCGGGGCCGCGTTTCCAGCGATGGGAGCGCGGCCTTGTCGTAAGAGATTGCGCTTTGGTGGACCGTGCCTTCCTGGGCAGGGATGCTATCTTGCCGGTGTCGCGTCTCCGCCAGTGCACCATGATCGAAATCGTCAAACCCGCGCTCGAACATCTGCCGTCCTACAAGGCGGCGCTCGAACGCGGCTGGTCGCCGGACAATGTGCGGCTGATGGAGGCGACGCGCGAGCAGCTCGCGGCCATCGAAAAGGATCCCGTGGCCTTTCTTGCCGACCTCGACGATCCCCAGGCCAAGGGTGGCGCGATCAGTTTGCCAGACGGCAAAAAGGTGCCGCGCCTACCGGGCTTCCGCCGCTGGATCTGGGACGGCGAGGCGTCGGGCTCGATCGGCTTTCGCTGGCAGAAGGGCAC
>NZ_RZPH01000011.1:0-20137 GCF_004022825.1 Mesorhizobium sp. M7A.F.Ca.CA.004.04.2.1 | reverse complement strand
CCCTTGAGGGGGAGATGTCCGGCAGGACAGAGGGGGCGCCAAGGAACTCAGCATATCCGAACTCGCGTCTGGCATAGAATTCGCCCCCCTCTCCGTCTCGGGCTTTGCCCGAGCCACCTCTCCCCCGCTTTGCGGGGGCGAGGAACCCATGCCCGAGTGAGGTTTGAGTTGCTGTTCAAACAATCCTTGCTGGACAAGATCGCGCGCAATGAAGTGACGCTCGCTTTTCGGCGCTGGAAGCGGCCGACCGTCAAGGCCGGCGGGCGGGTCAGAACGGCGTCAGGTGCGGTTAGGATCGGGGACATCTCGATCGCGAGCGGCTCCGAATTGACGGAGAAAGACGCGACCGCAGCCGGCTTTCCGTCCCGAGGAGCCCTTCAGGAGATGCTTGGCCCCGATGACGGTACCCCGGTCTATCGCATCGAGCTCAAAGGCATCGAGCCCGACGAACGCGTTGGCCTGCGCGGCGACGCCGTGCTTTCCGATGAGGACTGGCATGCCTTGACCCAGCGTTTTGCGCGCTGGGACAAAACGGCACCCGGCTACTTCCCGTCGATCCTGCAGGCGATCGGCGCCCATCCGGAATTGCCGGCTGCTGTCCTGGCCGACAAGGCCGGCGTCGAAAAGCTGAAGTTCAAGCAGGATGTCCGCAAGCTCGGGGAGTTCGGTCTCACCGAGAGCCTCAAGGTCGGTTATCGGCTGTCGCCACGGGGCGAAGCCGTGCTCGAAAGGCTTCGGGAGCACAGGCTTTGACTACTTTCACCCCAACCACACCATCCGAAGTCCTCTCCACCGTCGCCTGGGCAGCGGCGGAAGGCTCGCCGCTCGAAATCCTCGGCCACGGTTCCAAGCGCGGCATCGGCCGGCCGCTGCAAACCGAACACACGCTCGACCTGTCGAAACTCTCTGGCGTCACGCTCTATGAACCGGCTGAACTGGTGCTGTCGGCCAAGGCAGGCACACCGCTGGCCGAGATCGAAAAGCTGCTGGCGGAAAACGGTCAGCAACTCGCTTTCGAGCCGATGGATTACGGTCCGCTGTTTGGTGGCGAACCGGGCAAGGGCACGATCGGCGGCGTGCTCGCCGCGAACCTCTCCGGTCCGCGCCGGCTCAAGGCGGGCGCGGCGCGCGATCATGTCCTGGGCATCAATGTGGTGTCCGGTCGTGGCGAAGCCTTCAAGTCGGGCGGCCGCGTGGTCAAGAACGTCACCGGCTATGACATGTCCAAGCTGATGGCCAACAGCTGGGGCACGCTGGCTGTGTTCACCGACGTCACCTTCAAGGTGCTGCCGGCAGCCGAGGCCGAAGTCACGCTCGCCATTCGTGGCCTGCTCGACGATGCGGCAGCAAGCGCCATGGCCCTGGCGCTTGGCTCGAGTGCTGAAGTGTCGAGTGCCGCCCATCTGCCCGAGCGGATCGCCGCGCGTGTCGCCGGCGGCAGTCTCGGCGGTGAGGCCGCGACGCTGCTGCGTGTCGAAGGCTTCGGCCCGTCCGTCGCCTACCGCATCGCCGCGCTGAAAACGCTGCTCGGCAAGGCTGGGCCGCTGCAGGAGATTGCCGGTGACGCTTCACGGCTGATCTGGCGCGATGTACGCGATTGCAGGCCCTTCGCCGACAACAGCGAGAAACCGGTCTGGCGTGTCTCGATGACGCCGGGACAGTGCCACCAGATGGTCCTGACGCTGCGCATGCAGGCCGCCGTCAGCGCCTACTATGACTGGCAGGGCGGGCTGGTGTGGCTGCGCATGGAACAGGGCGATCCGGAAGCCGCCCTGCTGCGCGGACTGTTGAGAAAACATGGCGGCGGCCATGCGACGCTGGTGCGTGCCGCACCTTCGCATCGCGCCGCTCTGCCGGTGTTCGAGCCGCAGCCGCCCGCACTTGCCGCACTCAGCCAGCGGCTGAAGCAAGAATTCGACCCGAAGCACATCCTCAATCCCGGCCGAATGGCCTAGGACATTAGCGATGCAGACCAATTTTTCGCTTGCCCAGCTTGCCGATCCGCATGTCGCGGAATCGGAAAAGATCCTGCGCAAATGCGTGCATTGCGGCTTCTGCACCGCCACCTGCCCGACCTATGTGACGCTTGGCAACGAGCTCGATTCACCGCGCGGGCGCATCTACCTGATCAAGGACATGCTGGAAAATGGCCATCCCGCCGACAAGCAGATCGTCACCCATATCGATCGGTGCCTGTCGTGCCTCGCCTGCATGACCACCTGCCCGTCGGGCGTGAACTACATGCATCTGGTCGACCATGCCCGCGCCCATATCCAGGAGACCTACAAGCGGCCGCTGCTCGATCGACTGACCCGCGCCATGCTGGCCTTCGTGCTGCCTTATCCCCAGCGGTTTCGCGCCGCGCTCAAGCTGGCGAAGCTGGGCAAGCCGTTTATAGGCTTGTTCGACAAGGTTCCGGCGCTGAAGCCGCTCAGTGCGATGCTCAAGCTCGCGCCGGCCTCGATCCCGGCAGCTTCGCCGATGGGCTCGCCAGGCATCCATGCCGGGCAGGGGAGCAAAAGAGGCCGCGTCGCCATCCTCACTGGCTGCGCGCAATCGGTGCTCGATCCCGCCATCAACGACACCACGATTTCGCTGCTGACGCGGCTCGGCGTCGAGGTCGTGGTGCCGCCGGGCGAGGGCTGCTGCGGCGCGCTGGTGCATCATATGGGGCGCGAGCAGGCCGCGCTTGCCTCGGCGAGGCAGAATGTCGATGCCTGGACGCGCGCCATCGAACAAGGCGGGCTCGATGCCATCGTCATCACTGCATCCGGCTGCGGCACGACGATCAAGGACTACGGTTTCATGCTGCGGCTGGATCCGGCCTATGCCGACAAGGCCGCGCGCGTTTCGGCGCTGGCCAAGGACATCACCGAATATCTCTCGACCTTCGATCTGCCTGAACCGGTGCGCAAGCCGGGCACGGTTGTCGCCTATCACTCGGCCTGTTCGATGCAGCACGGCCAGAAGATCACCCGCCAGCCGAAGGAACTGCTGGCCAAGGCCGGCTTCATCGTGCGCGAGCCGCGTGAAGGACATCTCTGCTGCGGCTCCGCCGGCACCTACAACATCCTGCAGCCCGAGATCTCGGCCAAACTGCGCGACCGCAAGGTGAAAAACATCGAGGCGACGGGGGCTTCGATCGTCGCCACCGGCAACATCGGCTGCATCACCCAGATCGCTTCCGCCGCGAAGCTGCCGGTGGTGCACACGATCAAGCTGCTCGACTGGGCCTATGGCGGACCAAAGCCGGAAGGCGTTCGGGAAGAGAGCCTGATCGCCGCGGAGTAGGGCGCCAGCCCCAGCGCTACTCTGCCGCGAGCCTGTCCGCCGTACCGTAGGTCGCCTCATAAAGCGCACGCTGGCGGCTGAGCGCCACCATGGTGTTGCGCAGCAGGATGGCGACCGTGATCGGGCCGACACCGCCCGGCACCGGTGTGATCCAGGAGGCGACCTCGCGCACGCTTTCGGTGTCGACGTCGCCGACGATGCGGCTGGAGCCGTCGGGGCCGATTTCGGAATTGATGCCGATGTCGATGACGGCAGCACCCGGCTTGACCATGTCGGCCTTGATCAGCCGCGGCTTGCCGACGGCGACGAACAGCGCATCGGCACGTCGCGCATGGGCGGCGACCGACCGCGTCATGTGATGGCACACGGTCACCGTCGCGCCTTCGCTCATCAGCAGGAAGGCGATCGGCTTGCCGACGATTTCCGAATGGCCGACGATGACGACTTCCAGTCCCTTGAGGTCGAGGCCGGTTTCCTTGAGCAGTTCGACCGAGGCGGCCGCCGTGCAAGGCGCGAGATCGAGCTGATTGTAGACGATGTTGCCGATCGAGGCCGGATGCATGCCTTCGACATCCTTGAGCGGATGCACCGCCGCCTGCAATGTCCTGATCGGGATATGCACCGGGACCGGCCGCTGGATGATGATGCCGGTGACGCGCGGATCGGCATTCAGGCCGTGAATGGCCGCTTCCAACTCGCCTGCCGTGATGGTGGCGGGAAAGCGCCGCTCCTCGAAATCGATGCCGGCGAGCTCAGCCTTGGCGCGCTGGTTGCGCACATAAACATCCACCGCATCGGTGTCTCCGACGGTGATCGAGACCAGCTTGGGGGGAAAACCCTCGGCTTTGGCGATCGCTGCGTCCTCGGCAACGGCGGCGATGATGCGCTGGGCGACCGGGCCGCCCTTGAGATAACGGCTGTCTTCGGACAGGGGCATGGGTGAACTCTTTTGTGGAACTAGCCACCGAGATAGCAAAAGAATGCGGTAAAGGGCAGCATGAAAGCGAACCGCTATGCCCGTTGCGCGACGCGTGGGTGACCTTTGCCCTCGATTTCTGCTCAAAAACGGAAAGGGCAGCGCGGTTTCCCGTGCTGCCCTTCCTGACCGGCCGCATCCCCATACGGCCCGTCCCCCGTTATCCCTAAACTGGCCTCGAAAAGCGGACTGCTTTGCTGGCCAGGTGATTCGCAAGGATTATTATATCACCTCGACCGTGGTTCCGACATTGACCCGCTCATAAAGGTCGACGACGTCCTCGTTGCGCATGCGGATGCAGCCTGACGACACCGCGCCGCCGATCGTCCACGGCTGGTTGGTGCCGTGGATGCGGTATTCGGTCGTGCCGAGGTAGAGCGCGCGGGCGCCAAGCGGGTTCTCCGCGCCGCCGGCAAGATAGGTCGGCAAATAGCGGCCCTTGGCGGCTTCGCGCTTGATCATCTGCGCCGGCGGGCGCCAGTCCGGCCACTCGCGCTTGCTGGTGATCTTGTGCGTACCCGACCATTCGAAGCCCGGCTTGCCGGTGCCGACGCCATAGCGCCTTGCCTTGCCGTTCTTCTCGACGAGGTAGAGGAAGTTCTGGGTGGTGTCGATGACGATCGTGCCCGGCTTCTGGCCTCCGTCATAGTCGACTTCCTGCGGCAGGTAGATCGGGTTGATCTGAGGACGCGCGAGCATGCGCTTGGCCGGCGGCTGCACCGCCGCCGTCTGCACCCGGTCGGGCTGCGCCAGGCGCAGGCGCCGCTGTTGCTGCACCACCTGGCGGTTCTGGCGCACGATGCCGGGTGCCTGGCCAAGCTGCAGCACCCAGGGTGCGGAAAGGTCGGGGCTCACCATTACCGGCGGCCTGTCGGCATAGCGGTCGCCGGCGGTGGAGGGTGTGACGCCGGCGGCAAACACAGCCACGGCGCCGAGCACGGGAAACAGAACTGTCTTCATCGTAACGCACCTTGATCGTCTGATACAAAACGGGTGGAAACGTCCTCCCGGTTCGGCGATCATTGGCGCGCAAGCAGCAACCGAAACATGAATCGGAATGCGTAAAATGCGGAACTGTCGGTAAACCTTTTGGTGTGGTTACCGCAGGGTTCAGGAATCTGGTAAAGCCGCAGTAAATGCCGCGCAAAAGCGCGTTAACGAACGGATTTTGGCTTATGGACAAGGAAAACACCGGCCTGCTCGCCGGTCCCGACGGTGTCGCGCGCTGCTTCTGGCACGGCAATCTGCCCGACTATCTGCACTACCACGATCATGAATGGGGCCGGCCTGTGGCCGACGACCGCAGGCTGTTCGAAAAGATCTGCCTCGAAGGCTTTCAGTCGGGCCTGTCGTGGCTGACCATCCTGCGCAAGCGGGAGAATTTTCGCGAAGCCTTCGCTAATTTCGAGTTCGACAAGGTCGCCGCCTTCACCGACAAGGATGTCGAACGCCTGCTCGGCAATGCCGGCATCATCCGCCATCGCGGCAAGATCGTCTCGACCATCAACAACGCCAAGCGCGCCCGCGAAATGGCCGACGAATTCGGCTCGCTGGCCGCCTGGTTCTGGAAGTTCGAACCCGGTAAGGACGAGCGGCCGCAAATCGTCGACCTCGCCCATCTGCGCGCCAACCCGACAACGGCCGTCTCGGTGCGGATTTCGAAGGAGCTGAAGAAACGCGGCTGGAGCTTTGTCGGCCCGACCACGGTCTACGCCTTCATGCAGGCCATGGGCCTGGTCAACGACCACCTCGAGGGCTGCGTCTGCCGCAAAGAGGTCGAGAAGCAGCGGAAGGCTTTCAGGCGGCCGAAATAGGCTCAGGTGCCGTTGGCGCTGGCCAGCACCAGGCCGGCGACGATCGCCACCACCGTGGCCACGGTCGGATAGATCACCAGCAGGCCGGTCATCAACGCGTCGCGCATGGATGGTCCCTTGCCGGTCTCGCCGGGCACTTCGAACGGGCCGGCAGCCTGGCTGATCATTTTCGGGGCGTTGATGTCGGCCGGGCGCAGGCGTGCGGGCAATTCGGCATCGCTGTCGATGGCGTGGAATCTTGCTGTGCTGGTCATGGCCGCGAACCCCTCATTTCCCGCGCTTTATCGGCGACGATTGTGTCGGCACAATGCCGTACCCGTGGCGGGATTGTTTCATTTTCGCTGCGTTTTGTTTCAGAGCTTGGCTCGGTGGTAGGCCCAAATCTTGGTCGTTCTGCGCCGCCCCTCATCGCCCTGCCGGGCACTTCTCCCCGTATAGCGACGGGGAGAAGGACGCCCTCGTCGATGGTTTCGCCAGTCGTCCAGGTTGCAAGAGAATGCCCGAGTCCGCGTTCAGCTCTCTTCTCCCCGTCACTATACGGGGAGAAGGTGCCGGCAGGCGGATGAGGGGCGGCGCTGTACTTGCAAAGCTATCGAACTGTTCCTAGCCACCTCGTAGAGAGGGTGCAAACCCTTGCTGGTCCTCGCCGCTTCGGTTAGGACACGCCCACTCGCAATATGTCATCGATTACTTAGCAAAAAAGACCCCAGCTCATGGCCGACAAATCGGAAAAGACGAAAGCGCGACTGCCGCGCGGTTTTGCCGACCGCAGCGCCGAGGACATCCGCGCCGTCGAGAAGATGATGGCGACGATCCGCTCGGTCTATGAGCTTTACGGTTTCGAACCGGCAGACCAGCCGCTGATCGAATACACCGATGCGCTCGGAAAATTCCTGCCCGACCAGGACCGGCCGAACGAAGGCGTGTTCTCCTTCCAGGACGATGACGACCAGTGGCTGTCGCTGCGCTACGACCTGACCGCGCCGACGGCCCGTTTCGTCGCCGAGAATTACGAGCGCCTGCCCAAGCCTTACCGCAGCTATCGCTCCGGCTGGGTGTTCCGCAACGAGAAGCCAGGCCCCGGCCGCTTCCGCCAGTTCATGCAGTTCGACGCCGACACGATCGGTACGCCGGGCGTGGCCGCCGACGCCGAGATGGCGATGATGATGGCCGACGTCATGGAAGCGCTCGGCATCAAGCGCGGCGACTACGTCATCCGCGTCAACAACCGCAAGGTGCTGGATGGCGTGCTGGAGGCGATCGGCCTCGGCGGTGAGGAGAATGGCGGCCGCCGGCTGACGGTCCTGCGCGCGATCGACAAGCTGGACAAGCTCGGGCCGGAAGGCGTGAAGCTTTTGCTTGGCCCGGGCCGCTGGGACGGCGGCAAGGAGGGCGAAGGCGACTTCGCCAAGGGCGCCGGGTTGAACAACGGGCAAGCCGAGGCGGTTCTTCTCGCGACTGCGAGGACCATACAAGCCGGCCAGGATTCCACGGTCAGTTCGAACGCCATCTACCAGGAAGGCGTCGGCGAACTCGCCACGATTAAAGCGCTGGTCAGGGCGGCGGGATATGGCGAGGACCGTATCGCCATGGACCGCTCGGTCGTGCGCGGCCTCGAATACTACACCGGCCCCGTCCTCGAAGCCGAGCTTCTGGCCGAAATCCCCAACGAGGACGGCCAGATCGTACGCTTCGGCTCGGTTGGTGGCGGCGGCCGCTACGATGGCCTTGTTTCCCGCTTCCGCGGCGAGCCTGTGCCGGCGACCGGCTTTTCCATCGGCGTCTCCAGGTTGATGACCGCGCTGAAGAACCTCGGCAAGCTCGACGCCTCGGACGTGATTGCTCCTGTCGTCGTGCTGGTGATGGACAAGGACACCGACAGCCTCGGCCGCTACCAGAAGATGGTGGCGGAGCTGCGCGCCGCCGGCATCCGTTCCGAAATGTATCTCGGCGGCGCCGGCATGAAGGCGCAGCTCAAATATGCCGACCGGCGCGGCTGCCCGGTCGCCATCATCCAGGGCGGCGACGAGCGCGCCAAGGGCGAGCTGCAGATCAAGGACCTGATCGAAGGCGCGCGCATGTCTGCCGAAATCACCGATAACGCCGAATGGCGCGCCGCGCGCCCGGCGCAGGTGACGGTGGCGGAGGGCGAGCTGGTCGCCGAGGTGAAGAAGATTTTGGCGGCGCAGGCCGAGGAGAGGGCGCGTGGCAAGTAGAGGCCGCGTTCTACGGCGCCCCCCTCTGTCCTGCCGGACATCTCCCCCTCTAGGGGGGAGATTGGCAGCTTGGCCGAAGGCATTCTCCTTGCAACCTTTGAGATTGGCGAAAGCCGAGCCGACATCTGATCTACCCCCTAGAGGGGGAGATGCCCGGCAGGGCAGAGGGGGGCGCCGTAGAGCGCCGGCCTTCGCCTGGATCGTTGGCGCCTCTGGTTTGGGACCAGAGGGTCGTGCAGCACTGAGGTCAGCAAGTTGACCTCCCGCACCCCCGCCATCTCCACCGACATCACCAACCTCTTCGCCACGCGCAACACGCACGCCGTCGAGGTCGCCATATTGCAGCCGGCGGACCCCTTCCTCGACATGGCCGGCGAGGATTTGCGCCGCCGCATCTTCCTGACCGAAAGCGAGACCGGCCAGACGCTGTGCCTGCGGCCGGAATTCACCATCCCCGTCTGCCTCGACCACATAAGCTCGCAGGCCGGCACACCCCGCCGATATTCCTATCTCGGCGAGGTGTTTCGACAGCGCCGCGAAGGCGGCAACGAGTTCTTCCAGGCCGGCATTGAGGATCTCGGTGACCGCGATACCGCTGGAGCCGATGCCCGCTCGGTAGCCGACGCGCATGCGCTGCTGTCGCTGGTGCTGCCTGGTCAGGCGCTGGCGATCACGCTAGGCGACCAGACCATTTTCGAGGCGGTTCTGGCTGCCCTCGGCCTGCCGCGCGGCTGGCGCATGCGCCTTGCCCGTGCGTTCGGCTCGGCGCCGATGCTTGAGACGGCTCTCGCCGATCTCGCCAACCCGCCGCGCAACGGCCAGCTTTCCGGGCCGGTCGCCGCCCTCGTCCTCGATGGTGATCTGGACGGTCTTTCCGCCCATATCGCCAGCGGCATGGAAGAGGCGCGCCTGTCGGCGTCCGCCGGACGCGCGCCGTCCGACATTGCCCGGCGGCTGATCGAGAAAGCCGAGTTGCGCAGCGTTCGGTTGTCGAGCGGGGCCTTTTCCGCGCTGAAGGATTTTCTGGCGATCGACGTTCCGCTTGATGGCGCGGCCCAGGCACTGGAGACCTTCGCCACCGGCGCCGGGCTGTCGCTCGATGTCGCGCTGGAAAAGTTCGCTGCCCGCGCCAAGGCGATCGAGGCGCACGGCTTGCCGGCCGATAAAATCCGCTACGACGCCGCCTTCGGCCGCCCGCTCGATTACTACACCGGCCTGGTTTTCGAAATCGCGGCCGACAATGGCGACCGGCCGCTGGTCGGCGGCGGCCGCTATGACCGGCTGCTGACCCTGCTTGGCGCGAAGACGCCTATCCCCGGCGTCGGCTTTTCCGTCTGGCTCGATCGCATCGAGGCATTGCGGGAGACGGCGCCATGATCACGCTGGCGATCCCGTCGAAAGGCCGACTGAAAGAACAGGCGCTGGAAGTACTGGCCAAAGCCGGCCTCGCCGTCAGCCTGCCCGGCGACGAGCGCAAATACCACGCCCGCGTCGAGGGCCTGGACGATGTCGAAGTGGTGTTCCTGTCGGCTTCCGAAATATCAGGGGAGATCGGCCAGGGCGCCGTCGATCTCGGCATCACCGGCGAGGACCTGGTGCGTGAAAACCTCGCCGACTGGGAGAGCCGCGCCGAAATCGTCGCCCGTCTCGGCTTCGGCAATGCCGATGTGGTGGTTGCCGTGCCGGACATCTGGCTCGACGTCGACACCATGGCCGATCTCGACGACGTCGCCGCCGATTTTCGCCAGCGCCATGGCCGGCGGCTGCGCATCGCCACCAAATACTGGCGGCTGACGCAGCAATTCTTCTCGCAGAAGCACGGCATCCAGGTCTATCGCATCGTCGAAAGCCTCGGCGCTACCGAAGGCGCGCCGGCGGCCGGTCTGGCCGATGTCATCGTCGACATCACAACCACCGGCTCGACGCTGCGCGCCAATCATCTCAAGGTGCTGGGCGATGGCCTCGTCCTGCGCTCGCAGGCCTGTCTGGTGGCGTCGAAGAAGACACGGGCGGCGGCCGATGAAGCGGTCCTGCGCGACATCGCGGCGAAGATGGCGGCTGCGGTCGGATAGGAATTATTTCCTTGACCGGTGAGGGCAGCTATGCTACATTTTTGCCCATGGTGCTGATTTGCGCCGGTGACCCGCCGCCCAGGCGGGTTTTTTCGTTTTGGCGCGCTTCGTCAGCCAACGCGAAGCTCCGAAGCATCGTTGACCGGATCGTTGCCCTTTCACGACCATCGGCGGGATTTCCTCCACTCCGGCAGGCTGATAGGCTCGGCTAATGCATGTCGCCCAAAGTGATCTCGGTTTTGGGAGAACGACATGCATAAAAACAAGGACCTAGAACGCGTCGCATGATTCTGTTTCAGCGCGACGCACTTAGTCCCGGGAGGAGAGAGCGATGCCGGTCAATCTCGACGAGCTGAAGAACGCCAGCAATCTGCGCGGACCCGGCGCGCGTGCTGGCGGTGTCTTCGTCGCACCCGTCGACAACAGGGCGCATGTCTCTGGCGAACGCAGCGTGCCGCTGCTCGACAAGACCATCCCCGCGCTGTTTTCCGACACCGTCAGCAAATACGGCACGCTCGACGCCGCTGTCTTCGTCGATCAGGACAAGCGCTTCACCTGGAGCGAACTGTCGGACACGGTGGACGCGCTGGCTGCCGGCTTCCTGGCACTGGGGTTGGCAAAGGGCGATCGCGTCGGCATCTGGTCGCCCAACCGCTGGGAATGGCTGGTGACGCAGTTCGCCACCGCCCGCATCGGCCTGATCCTGGTCAACATCAACCCCGCCTATCGGTTGACCGAGCTCGACTATGCGCTGAACAAGGTCGGCTGCAAGGCGCTGGTCACCGCTGCCAAGTTCAAGACGTCAGACTATCTCGGCATGATCGAGACGCTGGCGCCCGAGATCGCCAAGGCCACACCGGGCAAGCTCAAGGCGCAGAAACTGCCGGCGCTGAAGATCGTCATCCGCATGGGCGACGAGAATTCGCCCGGCATGTTCAATTTCGGCGACGTGCTGGCCATGGCCGGGCGTGACGAGCATGACAGCCTCGACCGCATCTCGGAGAAGCTGAAGCCGGGCGAGGCCATCAACATCCAGTTCACCTCAGGCACCACAGGAGCCCCCAAGGGCGCGACGCTGACCCACAACAACATCGTCAACAACGGCAATTTCGTCACTTCGGCGATCAAGCTGACCGTCGACGACCGGCTGTGCATACCGGTGCCGCTCTATCACTGCTTCGGCATGTCGATGGGCACGATGGGCTGCGTCACGAAGGGCGCCACGATGGTTTTCCCGGGCGAGGGCTTCGATGCCGGCGCGACGTTGAAGGCGGTGGCTCAGGAACGTTGCACCGGGCTCTACGGCGTGCCGACCATGTTCGTCGCCCTGCTGGATCATCCGGATTTTTCCGCCTTCGATCTCTCCAGCCTGCGCACCGGCATCATGGCCGGCTCGCCATGCCCGATCGAGGTGATGAAGAAGGTGGTGTCGCTGATGCATATGGAACAGGTGACCATCGCCTACGGCATGACCGAGACCAGCCCGGTGTCGTTCCAGAGCGGCGTCGACGACCCCTTGGAAAAGCGCGTCTCGACCGTCGGGCGCATTCACCCCCATGTCGAGGTCAAGGCGGTCGATGCCGATGGCGCTACCGTTGCGGTCGGCGTACCGGGCGAGCTTTGCACGCGCGGCTATTCGGTGATGAAGGGTTACTGGGACGACGACGACAAGACCCGCGAGGCGATCGACAGCGACGGCTGGATGCACACCGGCGACCTCGCCACCATAGACGCCGAGGGCTATTGCAACATCGTCGGCCGGGTCAAGGATATGGTTATCCGCGGCGGCGAGAACGTCTATCCCAGGGAGGTCGAGGAATTCCTCTACCGCCATCCAAAGGTCAAGGAGGTGCAGGTGTTCGGCATTCCCGACGCCAAATATGGCGAGGAGCTGTGCGCCTGGATCGTGCTCAAGCCCGGCCAGATCTCCACCGAGCAGGAGGTCAAGAACTTCTGCGCCGGCCAGATCGCCCATTACAAGATCCCCCGCCACATACGCTTCCGCACCGAATTGCCGATGACGGTGACCGGCAAGCCGCAGAAGTTCTTGATGCGCGAGGCGATGGTGGAGGAACTGGGGCTGGTGGCGCAGAAGACGGCGTGAACGGGTGAACGCTTCGATCTGTCGGTGCGCGAATGCAGCCACGGTTCGCAGCAGCGCGCAGGGGCTTGCATGAGCGGTTTCGGACGTTCGGTGACTTCGTATGCGATGCCCTTGGCCGCCTTGGTGATGGCTGTCGCCGTCAGAGCCGGCGGACTGTCGGCGGACGAAGGTTCGCTGAGCGCCAGGATACTCGTCGGAGCGCTTTCGAGTGCGATTATGTTCACCACCATTTTCGTGGTCCTCGACCACGCCGAGGCGGTGGCTCGGCGTGTAGGAGAGCCCTACGGCACATTGGTGCTGACTTTTGCCGTGACGGCAATCGAGGTGTCGATCATCGTTTCCATGATGCTGCATGGAGAGAACAACCCTACGCTTGCACGTGAGTCTGTCTTTTCAACAGTGATGATTGCATCCACCGGCGTCGTCGGCACCTGTCTCGCGCTTGGCGGCTGGCGTCATCGCAAGCAGGCAATTGTTCGACAAGGGACCAGCGCATATCTCGCGGTTCTGATCGCGCTGACCATCATGACGCTTATTCTGCCAACCTACACACAAGCTACGGGGCCGGGCACATTTTCGGCAGCTCAACTTGGCTTTGTGAGCGTGCTTTCGGTGCTGCTTTATGCAAGTTTTGTGTTCGCGCAGACTGTCCGCCACCGAGAAGACTTTGTCGAAGGGCAGGCCCACGGTGTTTCGCTGCGGACTGCCCCTCACGAAAGCGTCTTTGCCGGCGCATTGCTGCTTTTGATCGGGCTGATTGGCATTGTCATGCTCGCCGAGCAGGTCGCCGCAAGCGTCGAGGATACGCTCGTTGCCTATCAGGTGACCCAGGCTGACAGCATTGTGGGGGCATTGATCGCCGGGCTGGTTTTGATGCCAGAGGCCATTTCGGCGGTTCGCGCTTCACTCAACAATGAGCTGCAACGCGGTTTGAATGTCGCGATGGGTTCCGCTTGCGCCACAATCGGTTTGACAATACCGGCGGTCGCGGCCGCCAGCCTGCTGACGGGAAGAGGGTTAACCCTGGGGCTTCCAGCGACTGACACAGTGCTTTTGATTTTAGCGCTCTTCATATGCAATGTGAGTTTTAGCACTGAAAGAACAACATTCTTGACGGGCGCTGTCCATATCGTGGTATTTCTTACATATATATTTCTTATATTTGTACCATGAAAACTTGGCCCAGGCTGGCAATTAGATACAGTGGCGCGACTGGTCGTCAACGGACTGCTTGGGTTCTTCAGTCTGGAAGCCGACAGCGAACTGCAGCCCGTTGCCTGAGATGGCGTTTCCGCTTCCGCACCGAATTGCCGATGACCGTGACCGGCAAGCCACAGAAGTTCCTGATGCGCGAGGCGATGGTGGAGCAACTGGGGCTGGTGGCGCAGAAGACGGCTTGAGGGCTGGCTTCGCGGTGCGGCTGGGTTGCTTTGAGCCAACTGTCGACGACGGCGACGAGGTAATGACGTCTCAATCGGGCCGAGAGCGGACTGGCGGCTTTGGGCGGCTTCCGCACAAAGCTGCCGGCCGTGAGCCGTGACGCAGAAAGGCTCATTTGTCATCCGAGCGTCATTCCACGGCTTCCCGGAGTGGCTACTCGTATCGATCGTGGCGACGTACCCAGTCCATTCCCTCCTTCTCGTTGCGGCCTTTCGGCATGAGGTCGAGCATGGCGTAGGTGCCCATCATCACCTCAACGCCGCGCCCGTAGGTGGAGTAGGTGCGAAAGACCTCGCCCGCGTGCTTGAAGAAGGCGCTAACGCCGGGCCATTCCTCGCCGGTCTCCCGCCATGGGCGTTCCCCGTTGCTGCAAACATCGTCATTTCCGGTCCTCGGTCGAATTCGGCGTTTCCAACGGTTGCGATCCGGAAACGCTATTTCGGACGGAGGCCAGATGGGAGTTACAAGTGTGACGTGATTTCAATGGGGGCCGTCTGCAGAATGGCGGTTCACCGCGCGGCAAGCGAGATAGCTGTCATAAGCTGATCTATAGGCGGGCAGCGGCCCTATCATCCCGCGAAGTTGGCACAGTTGCCAAGAGGTGCCCGCGATCCGCTTTCCCACCGGCGAGAAGGGCCAGGTGTGCGGCTTCGACGGTGTGCTCGACAGCTCCGTGGACGCCCTGAACGTCCCACAGGGTCAAACTATCTGATCAAACTGACGCTTAACGAGGTCGCCGCAGCATCGGGATGAGCGTCGGCGACGAACCGACCTGGATCGCGCCGAGCGATTCGAAGCCGTGCCGCTGGTAGAATGATATGTTGCGCGGGTTCGAGGATTCCAAATAGGCCGGCGCGTGATCGCGGTCGCACTGCGCGAGTGCGTACGCCATCAAGGCATCGCCGTGACCTTCGCCTTGATGCGCCGGGTCGACGCCGATCAGGGGCAAGTACCAATGCGGTTCGGTCGGGTGGTACGTGGCCATCTGCTCGAATATGGCCGCGGTTTCAGGGGCGAGAGAGGATTCAACCGTGCTCTCGATCACGGCGCCAAGCTCTTCCTCGTCGGAATGCACGCCGGGCGGCAGCCACAGCGCCGTCCCGGCGTAGCCGTCGGTGCAAAAGGCGCTTCCGTTAGAGAATGCCCTGCGCCCGAACGCGCGGGCCATTCGCGGCATGGCTGCAAGGTACGGGTGTGCATGCGGCCAGGTCCACCGCGCCATAGGGTCCGCTGCAAACGCCAGCACGATTATCTCGACCGCTGAATCTTCATCGGCTGCGTCCATAACTCTCACTGTCGGCGACTTCACGCTGCCCTCCTGACGTAGGTGGTTCGACGAGGCGCCCGCGCCCGTTCTCAGCAACGCATCGTAACCCGGATGGAGTGGGAGCGATACCGGTTGCTGTCGGCTCAGCGGTTCTGGAAAAGCTGAAGCTGCCCGGATCGTGCTCAAGCCCGGCCAGATCGCCCGCGACAAGATCCAGCGCCACATCCGCTTCCGCACCGAATTGCCGATGACGGTCACCCGGCAAGCCGCAGAAGTTTTTGATGCGAGGCGATGGTCGAGGAACTGGGGCTCGTGACGCAGAAGAAGGCTTGAGGGCTGGCCTCGCGCCGACGTCGAGCCGTGAACTCGATTGGCGTCTAATATCGCTGGGTCGTCCAGGCTGACATTGCACTGCAGTGGTTGGGCATCCGAGCATCGCACTGAACCCGGCCGCCAGCGGTGCTCGAATCCACCGGCAGCAGAAACTGCCGGTGGCACGGGTCATACGGCATCTGCCTCGTTTTGCGGGAACATGGCGCGACGTGATTCCGCATCGAGATCAGCCTTGAAGGTATGCCTTGCCTTCATGTCCAGGGCTCGCTGGACCGCAGGGCGCTTGGTCGCCTCGTCCATGAAGCGCACGACATTGGGATAGTCGCCAAGACCCTTCTCGCCGAATGCATATCCGGCGGAGGCGGCCCAGCCCCAAAGCGCCATGTCGGCGATCGTGTACTCGTCGCCGGCCAGATAGCGGGCCTTTCCAAGCCGACGGTCCAGAACCGCGTAGTGGCGCTCGAGCTCCTTCACGTAACGATTTTTCGCATAGGCGATATCTTCCGGCGCGTAATGCAGAAAGTGGATTGCCTGGCCGGAAAACGGCGATAGGCCCGTTGCCACGAACTGAAGCCATGACAGCATCAAAGCCTTGGCCTTCAGTTCGCCCGGAATGAATTTTCCGTGCTTCTCGGCGAGGTAGAGGAGGATGGCGTGGGAGTCGAATATCGTCACCTCCCCGTCAACCATCGCCGGCACCTTGCCATTTGGATTGATCTCCCTGAATTCCGGCGTGTGCTGCTCGCCTTTGAAGATATCGACCGGCGAGACGTCGAAGGGCAATTCCAGCTCTTGCAGCAGCACCGCCACCTTCATCGAATTCGGCGTGGCGTGAAAATACAGATTGAGCATCTTTTTCTGTTCCATCGTTGAACATCCACCCAGTCCGCCCGATCGGCGTCTGCTGATGTTGAGCGCCTGAAACATGCTGGCCTGCCCGCCACCACGCCAATCGATCTTGCGGATTGGTGGCATCGAGCCCGTTCATGGCAGGTCGGGCGATCGGACGGGTTTGGATTTTGACAAGTCCCAAACCCATGAACGCGATCGATTCGTCTCATCGTGAAACGCGATTTCTCGAGGCGCGCTCAGAGTTCTAGAGCGGTGACATCAACCGACCGAAAGGAACCAATCATGATCTCTCGTTCTCTAATGTCTGGCGTCGCAGCCATGATTCTCTTCAACATTGTATCGCCATCGATGGCCGGCAGCACGGCTCAGGGGATTTCGTTCGCCTCCGACCAGAGTTATCCGGAGAGCATGACATGGTCGGCCAGGCAGGACACCTTTATGGTCGGCTCGGTGCGTCATGGCCTGGTGGCCAAGGTCGACAAAACCGGGAAGTACACGGTGTTCGTGCACGATGCGAGGCTGGTTTCCACGGCGGGTCTGCTCGTCGACGACAAGCGCAACACGCTTTGGGTGACGAACTCCGACCCGGGCGTCGGCGATCGCACCGGTGCGGCGAGCAAGGGCAAGCTTGCGGCGGTGGCCACCTACGATGCCACGACCGGCCAGCCTCGGGCCTATTACGATCTCGGCAGCCTCAGCGAAGGTACGCATTTTGCCAATGACATCGCGCTCGATGCCGACGGAAACGCTTATGTGACCGACAGTTTTGCTCCGATCGTCTATCGGATCGACACAGCGGGCAAGGCGGCGATCTTTGCGCAGGATCCACGGTTCACGAATGGCGACGGCTTCAAGCTGAACGGCATCGCCTGGCACAAGGATGGCTATCTGCTCGTGGGCAAATACAATACGGGTGAGCTGTTTCGCGTCAGTATCGCCGACCCCCGCACGGTCGAACCGGTTAAACTGCCCGAGGCCCTCACGGGTGCCGACGGCATTCAGTTGATCGATGACCAGCACCTCATCGTGGTGCAGAACCTGGGCGCAGATCGCACCGTCGAACTGGTATCCGCCGACGGGTGGGCATCGGCGACGATTGTCCGGCAGGAGCGCAGCATCATGTCGATGCCGACGGCCGCGGCGATCTTGGGCGACGATGTCTACGTACTGAATTCGCGGCTCGACACGCTGTTCGATCCGGCTGCCGACAAGGTTGGCGACTACCTGCTTCAGAAGCTCTGATTGCACGGCATGTGGTAGCCGGAACGATTGCGTGGTGTTCGGCCACTACCCCTCGTGACCGCTGCGAGCGCTCTGTATCACCAGTTTGCGCAGCCATATGTGGGCGGGGTCGCTGCGCATTCGTGGGTGCCAGAACAGGTTCATGGCGAACGGCGAGAGCTCCAAGGGGGCTTCGAACAGATCGAGAACTTGAGCGAAGCGCCTCAGGAAACGCCGGGGCAGGGTGCAGATCAGATCGCTGTTTTCCAGAACGAGCGGGGCCAGTGCGTAGCTCTGGATGGAGACCGTCACATTGCGCGAGCGGCTGATCTCGGCAAGCGCGTCGTCGATCATCCCTGCAAAATGCCCGCCGCTCGTCGAAATGAGCAGATGGTCGAGGGCACAGAATTCGTCCAGGGTGATTGACCCCTTGCCACGCGGATGGCCGTGCCGCTGGGCGGTAACGAATTCTTCTTCGAACAGCTTCTGCCCGATCAGACCACTCGAACCGTCTTCCGCGGCTCCGATGAAGAGATCGATGTCGCCCTGCTCCAGATGCTCGACGATCCTCGGCTTGTTGGGCACCGTAAAGGCGACCTTTGCGTTGGGAGCTTGGGATTTGAACCGCGGAATGAGGTCCGGCGCCAGGATCGCTGCCGGATTGTCCGTGGCGGCAATGCGATAGACACGTTTGCTTGTCGCGGGGTCGAACAGATGAGCAGTATTCACGAAATCGCTCAACCGTTCGAGCAGCCGGGTGAGTTCGGGCTCAAGTGCCAGAGCGTGAGGCGTCGGGATCATTCCCCGTCCGGACGCCGCCGTTGTGAAGAGGGGGTCGTTCAGCAATTGACGCAGACGCGTCAGGCGGGCCGACAAAGCCGATTGGGTAATGTTCAATCTCGCCGCCGCATGGGTGACGTTCTGGTGCTTCAACAGCGCGTCGAGTGTCAGCAGCAAGCCAATGTCGAAATCCGATAGCCGTTTTGTCAATGGGACCTCGAACCAGCAGGCGCTATTCAATCGGTAGCTCTAGACTAGCACGGTTCCGGGTTTGAAGGGCATGCGGTTCCAGTCAACAGTCAGCCGGCGTGGCCGGATTTGACCACCCATACTGAGGTCTGTTCGGCCTCTTGCACCAACCATCTAAGGCGCGGGCCATGGCCCGCGCCTTTTCATATTCAGCCTTCCAAAGAGCTCAGTCCTTCTCGAAGATGCGCGCCTTGGCGACCACACCGGCAATGGCGCCGCCGATCAGCGGTGCAACGATGAACAGCCAGAGCTGACCGATCGCGGCAGTTCCCGAAAACAGTGCCGGACCGATCGAGCGGGCCGGGTTGAGCGACGTGCCGGTCACCGGGATGATGGCGAAGTGCAATCCTGCCAGCGTCAGGCCGATGACCAGTCCGGCGAACGCCGTCGAGTGCTTTTCAGCCGTGACGCCAAGGATCACGGTGACGAAGGTGAAGGTGCCGATCACTTCCCACAGGAATGCCGAGCTGACACCCCATTTCGTCACATCCCAGCCATTGGCGCCGAAGCCGGTGGTGTGTCCGCCAACCTGGCCGGAAACGATGATCCACAACGCCAGCGAAGCAAGGACGCCGCCGATGACCTGCGCGATCCAGTAGGGGATCACGTCCTTGGCCGGCAGCCGGCCGGCAAGGAAGACGCCGAGCGTCACCGCCG
This sequence comes from Mesorhizobium sp. M7A.F.Ca.CA.004.04.2.1, assembly GCF_004022825.1. Taxonomy (NCBI): domain Bacteria; kingdom Pseudomonadati; phylum Pseudomonadota; class Alphaproteobacteria; order Hyphomicrobiales; family Phyllobacteriaceae; genus Mesorhizobium; species Mesorhizobium sp. M7A.F.Ca.CA.004.04.2.1. Next base: position 865 of record NZ_RZPH01000011.1, on the reverse strand, counting down.
GGTTGAGATGCGCGCCCGAAATCGGGCCGATCGCATAGGCCGCCGCGATGAGGCCGATGCCGAACGCCAGACCGATGCCTTCCTGGCCGAGCGGCAGCGCGCCGCCGAAGCCGCCCGTCACCACAGAAGCCGTACCGATGAACACCAATAGAAATGTGCCTAGAACTTCCGCCAGATAAGTCTTCATTGCCCTCTCCTCGTGTCGATCCGCCGGTCCACCTTTGCGCGCCGCGAATCACAACCGGAAGAGTATTCGCAACCAGAAAAGTTGGAAAGCAGAGCGGTTGTGCAGGCCGACCTGCTTGTGCGCGCCGGTTGCGCGCTCTAGAGCAGGGCCGGAATAATTTTCTGCGTGACGGAACAAGACCATGCGACTGGGCGGACGGCTGGCTGCGGCCATCGAAGTGCTGGAAGACATCGGCCGGCGCCACCGGCCGGTGGCGGACGCGCTGAAGGATTGGGGCCTGTCGCATCGCTTCGCCGGCGGCGGCGACCGTGCGGCGATCGGCAACATCGTCTATGACGCCTTGCGCCACAAGCGTTCCGCCGGCTGGCTGCTGGGGCAGGACACGCCGCGCGCCATCGGCTTCGGCGCGCTGCTGCTCGAATGGCGCCAGACGGCACAATCGCTCAACGAGGCGCTCGATGGCGACAAGTTCGCACCGCCGCTGCTGACCGCCGCCGAGCTTCAGGCCATCGCCGAACGCCGGCTTGACGATGCGCCGGCCGCGGTGCGGGCGGATGTTCCGGACTGGTGCGCGCCGCTTTTCGAGCGAGCCTTTGGCTCGACCTGGGCCGACGAGGGCGCCGCGCTGGCAACGCGCCCGCCGCTCGACCTCAGGGTCAACACCTTGCAGGCCAACCG